>DATJEA010000237.1:0-11572 GCA_035497095.1 Acetobacteraceae bacterium
GTGGACCGGAGCGTGGCGCGCGTCCCGGCAGGGAAATCAAAAATTCAGAATATCATATGCCGGATCGGTGCTTCGATCCGAACTACAGATTACGGCAGGAACAACGCCATGACATGCCAGACAGAGAAGAACCCGGTGACCGAGACGCATACCACCGCCAACAATTCCCATTTGCTATCGGTCATAACCGCCACCCTCCTCATGATCCTGACGTAACCAGAAACACGTCTCGGCCGAGAGAGTTCCGTCTCTGCATATAGTGGGAGTGGATTACAAGATCGCTAAGTCGAGGGATGTTGGGTTGCCGGGCGATCCGTCAAGCAACACCGAGATCGGCAAGAAAACTTAATTTTCCGGAGCCTGCGTGAGGACTCCGGGTCCGGCACCTGACGTCACGCTGCGTTCTCAGGCGGAATGATTTTACCGCAATTTTTTATCGGAAACCGCACTTATTTGCCCATTTCCCGCTCCAGAAGCGCCAGTGCAGCGGCGGCGAAGGCGCGCATATTGGCCTCGCGGTCGCCGCTGCCGGTCTCCAGGGTGAGCGCAATTTCGTCCGTCGGCCCCGCCAGCGCCAGGCAGCTATGCCCGGCGGCATCGCCGTAGCGGTTGCCGGTCGGCCCCGCCGCGCCGGTTTCGGCCAGCCCCCAGGTGGCGGCGAACCGGCGCCGCACGGTGCGCGCCAGCAGCAGCGCATAGGGTTCGCTGGAGGAGCGCAGCCCCTGCATCTCGGCGTCGGCGATGCCCAGCAGCGCCTCGCGCGCCTGCCTGGTGTAGACCACGGCGCCGCCGAGGAAATACGCCGAGGCCCCAGGCACCGCCAGCAATGCGGCCGACAGCAGCCCGCCGGCCGAGGACTCCACCACCGCGATGCTGGCGCGCTGGGCCTTCAGCGCGGCGCCGATCCGCTGCGCCGCCGGCAACAAACTCTGCATGACAATCCTCCGCTATTCCGGCGTGGTGGTGGACTCGGTCTCTTCCAGCCGCTTGGTATACGATGTCAGCCGGCGCAGCAGGTGCCGCAGCGTCTCCCATTCGGCGGCGCTCAGCCCCTCGGCCAGCAGCACTTCCAGCGCCCGGGCGCGTGGGATGATCGACTGGTGCACCCGCTCGCCGCGCCGGGTCAGCCGCAACCGGCGGACCCGGCCGTCCTCGGGGTCAGGCAACTGCTCCAGCAGGCCGGCGGCGACCATGCTGGCGGCGGCGCGGCTCACCTTCACCTTGTCCATCTCGGTGCGCTCCGCGACGCCGCCCGGCGAGATGTCGCCAAGCCGGCCGACCACCGCCATCACCCGCCATTCGGCGATCGACAGGCCGAATTCCTTGGAATAATGCCGCGCGAACAGGCGCGAGGTATGGTTGGCGGCCACCGAGAGCTCATACGGCAGGAACGCCTCGAGCAGGAACTCCTCCGTGCCTTCTGTGTCTCTATTCTTGTGCAACTGGTCCATTCCCCCACTCCGATGCATCATAAGCGGCGACGGCCCAGGCGGAAACCTCGCCCTCCCTCGGAGCGGCCGCAACCGTGATCGGTAGCCAACCGGCCCGTTTCGGTGGATAACTTCGCGCTGATGCCCAACCGGGCGCCTTCGGAGCATGACGCATGGCGGCGAACTGGACACCGGACACCTGGCGCGACAAGCCGATCCGGCAGATGCCCACCTATCCCGACCCGGCGGCGCTGTCCGCCATGGAGGCGCGGTTGCGCCGCTATCCGCCGCTGGTGTTCGCCGGCGAGGCGCGGCGCCTGAAGGCGTCGCTGGCCGAGGTGGCCGAAGGGCGGGCCTTCGTGCTGCAAGGCGGCGACTGTGCGGAGGCATTCGGCGACTTCACCGCCAACATCATCCGCGACACCTTCCGCGTGCTGCTGCAAATGGCCGTGGTGCTGACCTTCGGCGCCGGAGTGCCGGTGGTGAAGATGGGTCGCATGGCCGGCCAGTTCGCCAAGCCGCGCAGCAGCGACACCGAGACGCTGGACGGCGTGACCCTGCCGAGCTATCGCGGCGACATCATCAACGGCCCGGACTTCACCGCGGCCGCCCGCATCCCCGATCCGGCGCGCATGGAGACCGGCTATTTCCAGTCTGCCGGCACGCTGAACCTGCTGCGCGCCTTCGCCACCGGCGGCTATTCCGATCTCCACGAGGTGCATCGCTGGAACCTCGACTTCGCCGAGCGTTCGCCGCTGGCCGCGCGCTACAAGGATCTGGCGGCGCGGATCGGCGAAACACTCGCCTTCATGGGTGCCTGCGGCATGACCAGTGCGGCGATTCCGCAAATCCGCGAGACCGATTTCTACACCAGCCACGAGGCGCTGCTGCTGCCCTATGAGCAGGCGCTGACCCGCGTCGATTCCACCACCGGCGACTGGTATGCCTGCTCGGCGCATTTCCTGTGGATCGGCGACCGCACCCGCCAGCCGGACGGCGCCCATGTCGAGTTCCTGCGCGGCGTGAAGAACCCGCTCGGCCTCAAAGTCGGCCCGACCACCACGGTGGACGATCTGCTGCGGCTGATCGACACGCTCGACCCGGCCAACGAAGCGGGCCGGCTGACGTTGATCAGCCGCATGGGTGCGGACAAGGTGGAAAGCCTGCTGCCGCCGTTGCTGCGCGCGGTGCAGCGCGCCGGCCGCCGCGTGGTCTGGCTCTGCGACCCGATGCACGGCAACACCATCTCCACCGCGAACAAGGTCAAGACCCGCGATTTCGCCGCCATCCTGCGCGAGGTGCGCGGCTTCTTCGATGTGCATGCCGCCGAGGGCAGTTGGGCCGGCGGCGTGCATGTGGAGATGACCGGCCGCGAGGTGACCGAGTGCGTCGGCGGCGCGCATCAACTGACCGAGGCCGATCTGGCCGACCGCTACGAAACCTTCTGCGATCCGCGGCTGAATGCCGAGCAGTCGCTGGAGCTGGCGTTCCTGGTGGCCGCGGAACTGAAGGCGCGGCGCCAGCCGCCGGCCTTGTCCGTGGCCGCGCAATAGGGCGCCGGCATGGACGCCCTGTTGCCGCTGAGCGCCGACGTTGCCGCGCGGACCGACGTCTACTTCAACCGCACCCGCCAGGTGGTGGAGAAATTCGGCGACCGGAGGGTGACCTACGCGGTGTTCCTGCGCCGCCCGGTGATCTCCGCCCCCAGGCTGATGCTCGACTGGCTGGAGCGCGTGGCGGCCGAACGCGGCACGCATTTCGACATCGACGTCACTCACCCCGAGGGCAGTTGGACCGGCGCCGGCGAGCCGCTGATCTACATCACCGGCAGCCTGGCGATGCTGTCCGATCTTGAGACAATTTTCTTACAAAAGCTCGGCCCGGCCTGCGTCGCCGCGCATAACGCCTACCAGATGTGCGCAGCCCTGCCGAACGCGGCCTTCCTGGCGATGGAGGCGCGGCACTGCGCCGGCGCCGAGATGCAGGACATGATGGCCTATGCCGCCGCGGTCGGCAGCCGCGCGGCGCAGCACGAGGGCGCGGTCGGCTTCATCGGCAACGCCAACGACGCCACCGCGCACTGGTTCGGCAACGCCGCCGGCATGGGCACCATGCCGCATTCGCTGATCGGCTACGCTGGCAGCACGGTGCGCGCCGCCGAGATGTTCCACGAAACCTTCCCCGACATGGTGCTGACCGTGCTGGTGGATTATTTCGCCCGCGAGGTCAGCGACACGCTGGCCGTGGCCGAGCGGTTCCGCGATCTGGCCGAAGCCGGTCGCCTGCAAGTCCGTCTGGACACCCATGGCGGCCGCTTTGTCGAGGGCCTCGATCCGGCCGAGAGCTACGCGGTGATGGAGCGCCACGCCCCCGGCGCCATCCGCCGCTACCGCAGCGACACCGAGTTGCGCTACCTGGTCGGCACCGGCGTCTCGGCGGCGGCGCTGTGGCGCATGCGCGAGGCGCTGGACGCCGCCGGCTTCGCGAAAGTCCGCATCGTCGCCTCCTCCGGCTTCGGCGTCGACAAATGCCGGGTGATGGCCGACGCCCGCGCGCCGGTGGACGTGGTCGGCACCGGCAGCTTCATCCCCGGCAACTGGGGCGAAACCTACGCCACCGCCGATATCGTGGAATACGACGGCGTGCCGATGGTGAAGGTGGGGCGCGAGTTCCTGCTGCGGCAGAATGGCGCGCGCAGGCAAGGGAGGTAAGACCTTCTTTTTGTGAACAAAAGGAAACAAAAAAACTTTTTGGTTGCCTTGCGGCCGTGGAGTGGTGGAGGCTGCGCACCCCCCAATGGATAAAGTTTTTTTGCCTCTTTGTTTTCAAACAAAGAGGACTCCCTTCCTCTGATGGAGATGATCATGGCCTATGAAGGCACCTGTTTCTGTGGCGCGGTGGCGGTGCGGGTCAGCGGCGAGCCGGTGAAGATGGGCTATTGCCATTGCGGGTCCTGCCGTTCCTGGTCGGCGGGGCCGGTGAACGCATTCACCTTGTGGCCGGAGGCCAACGTGGAGGTGACGCGAGGCGGCGAATTCCTCGCGACCTATCACAAAACCGAAAACAGCTACCGTAAATACTGCACGAAGTGCGGCGGGCACGTGATGACAGCGCATCCGGGCGGGGGCATTGTGGACGTCTACGCCGCAACGCTCCCGGGCTTGGCATTCACGCCGGAGCTGCATGTGCATTACGGCGAGACCGTGCTGCCGATCAAGGACGGGTTGCCAAAGTTCCGGGATATGCCGGAAGCGTTCGGCGGGAGTGGAGATATAGTGGCGGAGTGAACCACTCCGCCCCATCGCAACAGAAGCTCAGTGCACTCCAATGAATAAAGTTTTTTTGCTTCTTTGTTTTCAAACAAAGAAGATTTCCTTACCTATTCCTGCGTAAACTCCGCCGCGAACTGCTCTCGGCCAACCGCGCTGAACGCGACGATCCGCGTGCCCGCCACCCGATGCGACCAGCCGAGCGCATGGAACCGCGACAGCAGCGCGGCGCCCAGGCTGCCGGCGAGGTGCGAGCGCCGCACGCTCCAATCCAGGCAGGCCTTGCACACCGGCCGGCGGGACTGCGACAGCGCGTCGAGATCGATGCCGAATGCCGCCATGCGGGCGCGGCCAACATCGGTGAGATTCGGCTCGTCGGGTGTCACCACGCCCTGCCGCACCAGCCCGTCCAGCAGCGCCACCCCCATGTCGCCGGCCAGGTGGTCGTAGCAGACTCGCGCCTGACGCAGCGCCGGGTCGCGCGGGCCGGGCCGGGTGCGGGCGTGGCCGTTGCGCGCGGCCAGCCCGATCAGCCCCTCCAGCACCTGCGCCACTTCCGGATTGGCCAGCCCGAAATAGCGGTGCCGGCCCTGGTGGCGCATGGCGATCAACCCGCCGTCGCGCAGCCGGGCGAGGTGCGAACTGGCGGTCTGTGCGGTGATGCCGGCATGGCGGGCAAGCTCGCCGGCGGTGAGCGCCGCGCCGCCGAGCAGCGCGGTCAGCATGTTGGCGCGGGCGGGATCGCCGATCAGGGCGGCGACCAGCGCGATGTCGGGGCCTTCCTTCATGGTTCGACGCTAACCGAAGCATGTCCGCGTTTCAAGCCGATATTGTCGCCGCTCCAACCAGGGAGACTCCGATGAACGTCACATGCTGCATCCGCTACGTGCTGGACCCATACCAGCGCGAGGCGTTCGAGCAATACGCCCGCAACTGGCTGACCATCATCCCGGCTTGCGGTGGCCGCCTGCTGGGGTATTTCATGCCGCACGAGGGAACCGACAACATCGCCCTCGCGCTGATCGGATTCGACAGCCTGGCCGCCTACGAGGCCTACCGGGCAAAGCTGCGCGGGGACGCGCCGGCGATGGCGAATTTCCGCATGGCGCAGGACAAGCGGTTCATCCTCAGTGAGGAACGGACATTCTTGAGGCAGGTGGAGGCAGCGGCATGATCGCAGTAATTTTCGAGGTGACACCACGCGACGGGTGCCGCGACGCCTATCTGGAGATCGCCGCCAGGATCAAGCCGATGCTGGAACAGATCGACGGCTTCATCTCGGTGGAACGGTTCCAAAGCCTGTCCCGGCCAGGCACCATCCTGTCGCTGTCATTCTTCCGCGACGAGGCCGCCGTGCAGCGCTGGCGCGAACTGCCCGAACACCGCACCGCCCAACGCGCCGGGCGCGGGCGGCTGTTCGCCGATTACAAGCTGCGGGTGACTTCGGTGATCCGGGATTATGGCATGCAGCAGCGGGGCGAGGCGCCGGCCGATTCGGTGGCGTTGCATGGGTAAGTAAGGTCTTCTTTTTGTGAACAAAAAGAAGCAAAAAAACTTTTCATTCATGGGCGTGTGTCTGGCCTATGTTCCGCGGCCTCCACCCGGAACATGCACATGCTGCGACTGACTGAACTGCGACTGCCGCTTGATCATGACCCCGCTGCGCTGCGAAACGCGGTGCTAACCCGGCTTGGGCTGGCGGACGGAGAACTGCATTCCTGCACCGTCGCCCGCCGCGCCTGGGACGCTCGGCGGCGCTCGGCGATCATGCTCACCTACAGCGTCGACATCGCGGTGGCCGACGAGGCGGCGCTGCTCGCCCGCCACGCCGGCAACCGTCATCTCGGCCCCACGCCGGACACCACCTACCGCCCGATCGGCCATGCACCGGCTGGCTTCAACCGCCGGCCGGTGGTGGTCGGCACCGGCCCGTGCGGGCTGTTCGCCGGCCTGATCCTGGCCCAGATGGGCTTCCGGCCGATCATCCTGGAACGCGGCCAGGTGGTGCGCCAACGCACCAGGGACACCTGGGGCCTGTGGCGGCGCGGCGTGCTGAACCCGGAATCGAACGTCCAGTTCGGCGAGGGCGGCGCCGGCACCTTCTCCGACGGCAAGCTCTACAGCCAGATCTCCGACGCCCGGCACTACGGCCGCAAGGTGCTGACCGAATTCGTCAAAGCCGGCGCGCCGGAGGAAATCCTCACCATCGCCCACCCGCATATCGGCACCTTCCGGCTGGTTTCGATGGTCGAGCATATCCGCGCCAGCATCGAGGCACTGGGCGGCGAATACCGCTTCGGCTGCAAACTCACCGACCTCGATCTCGACGCCGATCGGAATCTACGCGGCGTGCTGCTGGCGTCCGGCGAGCGGATCGAGACCGATCATCTGGTGCTCGCCCCCGGCCACTCGGCACGCGATACCTTCGCGATGCTGCACGCCCGCGGCGTGTTCCTGGAGGCCAAGCCGTTCTCCATCGGCGTGCGCATCGAGCATCCGCAATCGCTGATCGACCGCGCCCGCTTCGGCGCCAACGCCGGCAACCCGATCCTCGGCGCCGCCGACTACAAGCTGGTGCACCACGCGAGCAACGGCCGCAGCGTCTACAGCTTCTGCATGTGCCCCGGCGGCACCGTGGTCGCCGCCGCCTCCGAGCCCGGGCATCTGGTGACCAACGGCATGAGCCAGTATTCCCGCGCCGAGCGCAACGCCAATGCCGGCCTGGTGGTCGGCATCACCCCCGCCGACTACCCCGGCGGCCCGCTCGCCGGCATCGCATACCAGCGCCGCTGGGAGCAGGCCGCGTTCGTCGCCGGTGGCGCAACCTATGCCGCGCCGGCGCAACTGGTCGGCGACTTCCTCGCCGGCCGCCCCTCCACGGCGCTCGCCTCGGTGCATCCCTCGTACAAGCCCGGCGTCACGATGACCGACCTCGCCCGCTGCCTGCCGGAATTCGCCGTCGCCGCCCTGCGCGAGGCGCTGCCCGCCTTCGCCCGCACCATCCCCGGCTTCGACATGAGCGACGCGCTGCTGACCGGGGTGGAAACCCGCACCTCCTCGCCGCTGCGCATCACCCGCGACACCGCCTGCCAGAGCCGCAACACCCAAGGCCTGTTCCCGGCTGGCGAGGGCGCGGGCTATGCCGGCGGCATCCTCTCCGCCGGCGTGGACGGCATCCGCGTCGCCGAGGCGGTGGCGCGCAGCCTGCTACTTCCCGCCAGGCATCATCGCTGACATGTCGTTATCGTTGACGAACAGCTTGTGGCCGGCGTAGCGGATCTTCCACACCATCGCCTTGCCCTCCTGCTTGCCGAGGCCCTTCAGGAACACCAGCCCCGGCGCCGCCTCCTTCAGTTCCGGCGTCGCATTGGCCTTCTGGATCAGCTCATCAAGGCCGGTTACGTGAAATTCCCCAGCGCCGGTATAATCGGCAACCGATTTGACCGTCACCCCGCCGCCGCCGGACAGTGCGGCCGGACCGAAATCGACGGCAATATCCTTCACCCCCAGCACCAGCGGCCCCTTCGCCAGCAGCGTGGCGGCAACCTGCATGAAATTGTCCGCCGCCTTCGGATCATCGATCGACCTGAGCAGCAGCGCCACCAGTTCCGGCTTGGAGATGCCGCCGATATGCGGCGTCAGCTTGAGCCGGCGCGGCAGGTAGTCGCGATACACGCCGGGCGGGATCAACGGCGAGTCCAGCCCCTCCAGCCCGATCCGCCAGGCGATATCGACATGCCCCTTGGGCGCCGCCATGTCGAAGCCGATCGACAGCTTGTGCAGGCTGCCGGCCTGCCCGCCGATATCGACCTTGAGGCCCTCATAGGACGAATCGCTGGTCAGGCTGACCATCATCCCCGCCAGCGCCTTCACCAGCGCCTTTACCGTGGCCTTGTCGGCATCGGGAATCCCGTCCGGCTGCGGCGCGCCGGAATCGTGCAGCGCCTTGGCCGAGACGCCAAGCTGCACCGCGCTGTGGATGATCGCCCCCAGATCGGCCATCGCCACGCCCTTGGCGGTCAGGCTGGCGCGCATATGCGCGATATCGATCGCCAGCTTCTCCCCGCTCGGCAGCACCGTCGCCGCCCTGTAGCCGTCGAGGTCGGATTGCCCGGTCATGGTCAGCAGCCCGTCGCTGGTCGGCTGCCAGGCCATATGGCTGGTCAGCCCGTCGACATAGGTGGTCTGCGGCCCCTCCTTGCCCTGCGCCACCACGCCATAGCCCTTGATCCTGGTATCCAGCGTCGAGGTGGTGGCCAGCGAGGTATCCAGCACGCCGTGCGTGTCCTGGTCGCCGAACGTGAAGGTCATCCCCGACAGCCCCTCTTTGGAGGCGTCCTGGAGCGACTTGTCGACCGTGAACGCCCACGGCGACGGCAGCCGGAAATCCTCGATCGACCAGCGATGATCGTCGAGCTGCTTCACCCGCAGCGTGATCTTGCCGTCGCCGACCTTCACCGCGCCATCGGCCAGCACGCCGCCGAACGGCACTGCCAGCTGATAGCTGTCGGTCTCCGCGATCACCTGCAACGGCAGCGCGCTCACATCCACCAGCGCGCCGACCTGCCCGGTGAGCCAGGCGCGGATATTGGTCTCCACCTGCTTGGCCTGCTCGGCCGAAACCGGCGCGGTCGCCGCCCGCGCGGCCGGCGAGATGGCGGTGGCGGCAAGCAGCACGGTCGCGAGCGCCGGAATGGCCGGACGCAGCCAGGTGCGCAATGTCATAGTGGCTCCTCGGGTTCGATACGCGGCCGCCACCATAGCCGCCCCGACCCCTTTCGGCACCCCGAATCTACCCAGGCCCGGCAAACAGACACGTGATCGAGGGCTCAGTAATCGAACTGGTAGGTGATCCCCACATCGTTGCCGCCGCCCCCCGCGGCGCCAGTCGCACTATCCGCCCCGCCGCTGCCGACGCCAGCCTGCAATTTCAGCCCGCGCCCGAGATCGATCTCCACCGTTGCCTGCGTCCCGCTGCCGGTGGCGTTCTGCTTCGCCCCCAGATACACCCCCGGCGCGATGGTCCGCCCGGCCTCCAGCGTGGCGCCGCTGGACTGCCCATTGGCCCCGCCGCTCACCGACAGCCGGTCCAGCCCCAGCCCGGAGCGCACGCTGTCCAGCGGATTGAAGTCGCTGCCGCCGGCCATCTGCGCCAGCGCCCCGGCGATCTGCGCCAGCTCCACCGGCCCCAGGCTCACCGCGCTCTTGTTGAACAGCAGCCGCGCCAGAATCTCGTCCTGCGGCAGCTCCGGCGCGCTGGACAAGGTGATCTTCGGCTTGCTGGCATAGCCGGTCACCGCCAAGGTCGCGGTCACGTCGCCGACGCTGGTGCTGGCGGAGAAATCCAGCGACGGGTCGATCGGCAGGCCGCCATCGAAGCGCAGCGTCCCGGTGTCGAACGCCAGCCGCTTGCCGGCCAGCGTGAAACTGCCGCGCCGCAGCGTGAACCGCCCCTGCGGCCGCGGGTCCGCCGCCGTGCCCAGCAGCCGCAGAGCGCCATGCAACTCCACATCCAGCCCGCGCCCGCGCACGAAAATCCCGGCCGGCGCCTGCACCCGCACATTCAGCCCGATCTCCGGCCCGGTGGCCACCGCCACCTGGGTGCGCGGCCTGTCGCCGGCCTTGCGCACATCCAGCGTCGCCACCCCGGCCGGCAGCGTATCCGGCACCCGGATATCGGTCCGCCCGATGGTCACCGTGCCGGCCGCCTGCATCGCGCCGGCCAGCGCCCCGCTCAGGCTGAGATCGGCGCTGATCGTGCCGCGAATCAGTTCCGAGGCGAGCAACTGCGCGTCCTTCGCCGTCAACTTCAAATCCACCGGCATCGGCGCCGCCAAGGACAGCCTGCCGCTGGCGCCGATCGTGCCTGCCCCGGCCTTGGCCGACAGCCGCACCAGCCGTATCGCCTCGCCATCGCCCGCCACCTCGGCCGAGATATCACGCAGCCGCACCCCGAGCGGAATATCCTGCACCTCGCCGCCGCTGAGCCTCGCCGTGCCGCCAATCTTCGGCGCCGCCGTGCTGCCGGTGATCCGCGCATCCAGCGCCAGCCTGCCGCGCACCTGCCGCCCATCGGCTGCCAGCACCGCGTTCAGCGCCGAAACATCGATCCGCCCCTGCGCCCGCAGATCGAGCGTGCCGGCCCCGATCGGCGCCGTGCCGAGCAGCGACATCCGATCGCCGCCCGACGCCACCCGCACATCCAGCTTCGCCGCCCCGCCCGCCAGCGTCGCATCGGCGGTGACATCGGCTGGCTTCAGCGTTTGCGCCGGCCCTTCGGTGGTGCGCAGCCCGGTGGCCCGCAACCGCACCGTCCCGTTCGGCCGCGCCGCCGGCCCGACGAGTTTCGCATCGCCCGAAACCGTCCCGGCCAGCTTCACCGAAGGCGCCGCCAACTGCGCCAGGCTCGCCGGCAGATCGCGCAGCGCCACCGTCACATCCAGCGCCGGCGCCACCCGCCCCTTCACGCTGAGCGACGCCGCCCCCAGCCGCAACGCCAGATCATCCAGCGTCACCCCATCGGCGAACCCCACCCGCAGCGGCCGCGCCAGCGCCAGATGCTGATCCCGCCAGTCCGCCGTCAGGCCGGACACGTCCAGATGCTGCCCCGCGGCATCCAGCACCGCAGCCGCCCGCGCCGCCAGCGGTGCCCCGGCCACGCCGGACAGATCGGCCGACAGCTTCAGCCCCAGCGCCTCCGGCGGCCCGTTCGCCTCCAGCTTGGCCGACCCGCCGATCCCCTGCGCCCGCAACCCGTCGAGCCTCAGCGTCGCATCGGTCACCCGCTTGCCCAGCGGATCGCTGACCGTCGCCACCAGCCCCACCTTGGTCACGCCGCTGCCGGCCGCCCCAAGGCTCGCCCCATCCAGCTTC
>DATJEA010000238.1:0-1528 GCA_035497095.1 Acetobacteraceae bacterium
GCCGCTGGGCCGGGCAAGCGCCCGAGCGCGGCGCCAGCTATCTCGGCATCATGGACGCCGCCGGCATATTGCGCGCCAGCACCGACAATGCCCCGGCCTGGCCCACCCCGATCGATGCCGAGACACTGAGCGAACTGGGCACATCCGGGCCGGACGAGATGCTGCTCAGCCTGCCGGTGCGCGACAGCCGCAGCCAGGCCTGGTCGCTGAACGCCATCCGGCGGATCACCGGCGCCGATGGCCAGCCGGACGGTTTTGTCGTCGCCAGCCTGCCGAGCAGCCTGCTGACCCAGTTTCACGCGGCACTGGCGATCGGTGGCGCCATCACCGTGGTGGTCGGGCCGCGCGGCCAGGTGGTGGCCCGCGACCCGGTCAGCCAGGATGGCATCGGCGTGCCCTATACCGGCGGCGACGCCGTTCTGCAGTTGGCGCCCGATGCCGCCGCCGGCACGCTGCGCCGGCTCGATGCCGCCGGCGTCACCAGCCGGCTGATCAGCTTCCAGCGGGTGGCACCGTACGGCCTGACCGTGCTGGCCGGACTGCCGGAAGCGCAGGTGTTCGCGACGTTTCGCCAACACCGGCTGCAAACCACCGCGCTCGGGATCGTGCTGACGGTGCTGATCTCGGTCGGCGCGCTGATCATGCTGCGCCAGCATCAGCGGCTGTCGGCCTCGCGCGAGGCGCTGGAGGTGACGCTGCAAAGCATCGACCAGGGCATCCTGATGATCGATGCCGATGGCCAGATGCCGGTGATGAACCGGCGGCTGGTCGAACTGCTGGAGATTCCCGACAGCCTGCTGGACACCATGCCGAGCTTCATGGAACTGGTGCAGTGGCAGTTCGACACCCACGAATTCGGCCCGCCCGAGCAGGCGCCGGAGACCATCGTGGCGCAACTGGCGTCCGGCCGGCCGCTGATCCACAACGAGGTGATGCAGCGCACGCGGCCGAACGGGCAGGTGCTGGAAGTGCACACCACGCTGCTGCGGCGCGGTGGCGCGGTGCGCACCTTCACCGATGTGACCGACCAGCATCGCAACCAGGCCGCGCTGTCGGCGGCACTGGACGCCGCCGAGGCGGCCGGGCGGGCGCGCAGCGAGTTCCTGGCGGTGATGAGCCATGAGATCCGCACGCCGATGAACGGCATCATCGGCGTCGCCGGCCTGCTGCTGGATATGCGGCTGGGCGCCACCGAGCAGCATTACGTGCGCATCATGCTGGAATCCGGCCAGCATCTGCTGCAACTGATCAACGACGTCCTGGATTTCTCGCGGCTGGACGCCGGCCGGCTGGAGCTGGAGGAGACGCCGTTCGATATCGCCGCCGTGGTGCGCGGCACCATTGAACTGCTGTCCCAGCAGGCCCGCGCGAAGGGGCTCACGCTGCAGGCCGAGATCGGCGAGGATGTGCCGCGCGGCCTGGTCGGCGATCCCAACCGGCTGCGGCAGGTGCTGCTCAACCTGATCTCGAACGGTCTGAAATTCACCCATGCCGGCGAGGTTCGGGTGGTGGTGAGCCGCACCCGCTT
>DATJEA010000239.1:0-11893 GCA_035497095.1 Acetobacteraceae bacterium
ATCTCGAAGACAGCTCCGACCTGTATCGCCAGGTCAACCTCGTGGTCGCCGAGTTGGTGAAGGACCCGGAGACCTACGAGAAGGACGAAAAATTCAAGACCGTCACCATGACCGAGAGCGGCACCCAGACCGTGGAGGACATGCTGCGGGCGGCCGGCATCATCACCGAGGGCAGCCTCTACGACATCTTCAACGTCTCGGTGCTGCATCACGTGACGCAGAGCCTGCGCGCGCACACGCTGTATACCCGCGATGTCGATTACATCGTGCGCAACGACCAGGCGATCATCATCGACGAGTTCACCGGCCGCATGATGGAGGGCCGCCGGTTCTCCGAGGGGCTGCACCAGGCGCTGGAGGCGAAGGAATTCGTCACCGTGCAGCCGGAAAACCAGACCCTGGCCTCGATTACCTTCCAGAACTACTTCCGCACCTACCCGAAGCTCGCCGGCATGACCGGCACGGCGCTGACCGAGGCCGACGAGTTCGCCGAGATTTACAAGCTCGACGTGATCGAAATCCCGACCAACGTGCCGGTGATCCGCAAGGATTCCGACGACGAGGTGTATCGCTCGGCAGCGGAGAAATACGAAGCCGTCGCCGGGTTGATCGAGGAGGCGCGCGGCCGTGGCCAGCCGGTGCTGGTCGGCACCACCAGCATCGAGAAGAGCGAAATCCTCTCCGAGATCCTGAAAAAGAAGAAGGTGCCGCACAAGGTGCTGAACGCCCGCTTCCATGAGCAGGAGGCCGGCATCGTCAGCCAGGCCGGCGCCCCCGGTGCGATCACCATCGCCACCAACATGGCCGGCCGCGGCACCGACATCAAACTCGGCGGCAACCCCGAGATGCGGCTGAAGATCGAACTGGCCGGCATCGAGGACGAGGCCGAACGCGCCGCGCGCGCCGAGGCGATCAACGCCGAGATCGTCGCCAACCACGCCATCGTCAAGGCCGCCGGCGGGCTGCTGGTGGTCGGCACCGAGCGGCATGAGAGCCGGCGCATCGACAACCAGTTGCGCGGCCGCTCGGGCCGCCAGGGCGACCCCGGCGCCAGCCGCTTCTTCCTGTCGCTGGAAGACGACCTGATGCGCATCTTCGGCTCCGACCGGATGGGCGGCATGCTGCAGAAACTCGGCCTCAAGGAAGGCGAGGCGATCATCCATCCGTGGATCAACAAGGCGCTGGAGAAGGCGCAGAAAAAGGTCGAGGCGCGCAACTTCGACACCCGCAAGAACGTGCTGAAATACGACGACGTGATGAATGACCAGCGGCGCGAGGTGTATGCCCAGCGGCGCGAGTTCATGAACGCCGAGGACGTCTCCGAAGTGGTGGCCGACATGCGCCGCGAGGTGATCGCCAACATGGTCGCCGCCCGCATCCCCGAGAAGGCCTATGCCGAACGCTGGGAGACCGCCGAGCTCGCCGAGGACGTGCGCCGGGTGCTCAACATGGACCTGCCGGTGGAGGAGTGGGCCGCCGAGGAAGGCATCGACGAGACCCAGATCCGCGAGCGGGTGGAGCGCGCGCACGACCAGATGATGGCGGCCAAGGCGGCCAATTTCGGGCCGGAGACGATGCGGTTCGTGGAAAAGAGCCTGCTGCTGCAAATTCTCGACCAGGTCTGGAAGGAGCATCTGCTGGCGCTCGACCATCTGCGCCAGGGCATCGGCCTGCGCGCCTACGGCCAGCTCGATCCGCTCAATGAATACAAGAGCGAAGCCTTCGCGATGTTCAACGCGATGCTGGACGAGCTGAAGCAGCGGGTGACCGCCTATCTGTCCGGCGTCTCGCTCGGCCAGGAGACGGCGCCACCGCCGCCGATGTCCGGCCTGATCGAAAGCCACCCTGACCCGGCCGGCTCCGCTCCTGTGGGTCAGGACGCCGAATTCGAGATGGCCGGCGGCGCGCCCGCCCCGGCGGTGATCGCCACCACCGTCCGCTATGACGCGGTCGACCCGGCCGATCCTTCGACCTGGCACAACAGCCCGCGCAACGCGCCCTGCCCGTGCGGCTCGGGCAAGAAATACAAGCACTGCCACGGCCGCAACGTCTGATCGGCTGCCGGCTTCGCCGCCTGGGGGATGCGCGATGAAAGCACTGGTCACCGGCTTCGAGCCATTCGGCGGCGAGCGGGTGAACCCCTCCGGCGAGGCGATCCGGCGCCTGCCGCCGGCGCTGGGCGCGCTGCGGATCGCCACCCAGCTGCTGCCGGCCGCCTATGCGCCGTCGCTCGGGCTGCTGTTCGCGGCAATCGCGCGCGAGCAACCGGACCTCGTGCTGTGCCTCGGCGAGGCCGGCAGCCGGCTGGACCTGACGCCGGAGCGGGTGGCGATCAACATCCAGGACGCCCGCATCCGCGACAATGACGGCGCCCAGCCGATCGACCTGCCGGTGGTGGCGGGCGGCCCGGCGGCGTATTTCACCACGCTGCCGATCAAGGCGGCGGTGCACGCGATGCGCGAGGCGGGGTTGCCGGCGTCGGTCTCCAACACCGCCGGCACCTTCGTCTGCAACCACGTGTTCTACGGCCTGATGCACCACGCGGCGACGCGCGGCGGCGGATTTCGCGGCGGCTTCATGCATCTGCCATATCTGCCGGAACAGGCAGCGTCGCACCCGAAAGCGCCGTCGATGGCGCTGGAGTGCATCCTGCGCGGCATCGAGATCATGCTGACGGTAAGCGCTGCCCGGCCGGCGGCAGAGCCGATGGTGCTGGCCGAGCGAGAGTAGTCCCCAGGGTATCGGCTGCCGCCACCACCCTAAATGAATGAAGTTTTTTTGCTTCTTTTTGTTCACAAAAAGAAGACTTGCTTCCCTCTCCTTACGCCCCCACCAGCCCGCGCGCGAAATCCTGCGGATCGAACGGCCGCAGATCGCCGGCCTGCTCGCCGACGCCGACGGCGTGCACCGGCAACGCGAATTCCTCGGCCAGAGCGACCACGATGCCGCCGCGGGCGCTGCCGTCCAGCTTGGTGACGATGAGGCCGGTAATGGCCACCATTTCCTTGAACACGTGCACCTGTTGCAGCGCGTTCTGCCCGGTGGTGGCGTCCAGCACCAGCAGGATGGAGTGCGGCGCGGTCGGGTCCTGCTTCTTCAGCACCCGGATGATCTTGGCCAGTTCTTCCATCAGCGCCGCCTTGTTGTGCAGCCGGCCGGCGGTGTCGATCAGCACCACGTCGATCGCCTCGGCGCGGGCGCGGGTCAGCGCGTCGAAGGCGAGGCCGGCGGCGTCCGAGTTGGCCGGGCCGCTTGCGACCGGAGCGCCGGTGCGTTCGCCCCAGATCTGGAGCTGCTCGACGGCGGCGGCGCGGAAGGTGTCGCCGGCGACCAGCATCGGGCGCAGGCCCTGCTCCTGGTAGGTTTTCGCCAGCTTGCCGATGGTGGTGGTCTTGCCGGTGCCGTTGACGCCGACCACCAGCACCACATGCGGCTTGCGGGCGGGGTCGATCACCAGCGGCTGCGCGACCGGGGCGAGGATGGCGGCGATTTCGTCGGCCAGCGCGGTCTTGATCTCGGTTTCCGTCACCTCGCGGCCAAAGCGGGAGCGGCGGAAATTGGCGATCACCCGGCTGGCGACCGCGGTGCCGAGATCGGCGGAGATCAGCAGGTCCTCCAGGTCCTCCAGCGCGGCGTCGTCCAGGCGGCGGCGGGTGATGACGGCGCCGAGGCCCTGGGTGAGCTTCTGGGTGGAGCGGGAGAGGCCCTCTTTCAGCCGGGAGAAGAAGCCGAGCGCCATCAGGCCGGCTCCGCGACCAGGCCCGAGGACGTGGCGGCGGTGACGCGGGCGCGCAGCAACTGGCCGGGGGCGGCGGCGATCCGTACCGGCGCGAAATGCTCGCTGTGGCCGAGCGAGTCGGATTCGGCGAGCACGGCAATCTCGCTTCCCAGCAGGCCGGCGTAGAACCGCGCGGCGTTGGCCGCACCGGCCGCGCGCAGTTGCGCGGCACGCTCGCGGCGCACCGGCTTGGCGACCGGCGGCATGCGGGCGGCCGGGGTGCCGGGGCGCTCGCTATACGGGAACACGTGCAGGAACGGGATATCGGCCTCCTGCACGAAGGCGAGCGTCTCGGCGAACAACGCGTCGGTCTCGGTGGGGAAGCCGGCGATCAGGTCGGCGCCGATGCCGATTCCGGGACGCAGCGCGCGGGCGCGGGCGATGACCGCCAGCGCGTCGGCGCGCAGGTGGCGGCGCTTCATGCGCTTCAGGATCAAATCGGAGCCGGCCTGCACCGACAGATGCAGATGCGGCATCAGCCGGGGTTCGGTTTCGATCAGCCGCCAGAGGTCGGCGTCGATCTCGTTGGGGTCAAGCGAGGACAGCCGCAGGCGGGGCAGCTCCGGCACCAGGGCCAGCAGGCGGCGGATCATCTGGCCGAGCGTCGGCGTGCCGGGCAGGTCCGGGCCGTAGCTGGTGAGGTCGACGCCGGTCAGCACCACCTCGTGATAGCCGCTGGCGACCAGCGTGCGGACCTGCTCGGTGATGGCGCCGATCGGCACGCTGCGGCTGGGGCCGCGGCCATAGGGGATGATGCAGAACGTGCAGCGATGGTCGCAGCCCTGCTGCACCTGCACGAAGGCGCGGGCGCGGCCGGCGAATTCGGTGACCAGATGCGGCGCGGTCTCGCGCGCGGCCATGATGTCGGTGACCGCCGAGCCGGCGCCGGGGAGCCAGGATTCCGGCTTCAGCTTGTCCTCGTTGCCGAGCACGCGGGTGACGCCGGGCAGCGCCGCCCAGGCAGCCGGGGCGATCTGCGCGGCGCAGCCGGTGACGACGATTTCGGCGTCGGGGTGCTCGCGATGGGCGCGGCGGATCGCCTGGCGGGCCTGCCGCTCGGCCTCGCCGGTGACGGCGCAGGTGTTGATGATGATGGTGCGGTCGAGCCCGGCGGCATGGCCGCGCATCACCTCGGATTCATAGGTGTTGAGGCGGCAGCCGAAGGTGATGATGTCAACTGTCATGGCGCATAACTATCATGCCGTATAACTGTTCAGATCGAGCGTGCCGCGGAACGCGGTGGCCACCGGGCCGGTCATCAGCACGTGGTTGTCGTCCCGCCATTCGATTTCCAATTCGCCGCCATCGACCAGCACCGCGGCGCGCCGCGCGGTGAGGCCGCGGCGGGCGGCGTTGACCAGTGCCGCACAGGCGCCCGAACCGCAGGCCAGCGTGAGTCCGGCGCCACGTTCCCACACCCGCAGGCGGATGCGGTCGCGGGCCAGCACTTGCACGAAGCCGATATTGGCGCGCTCGGGGAAGATGGCGGCGTGTTCCAGCTTCGGGCCGATGGTCTCGACCGGCGTGGCGGCGAGGTCGGCAACGAAGAAGGTGGCGTGCGGGTTGCCCATCGAGGCGGCGGCCGGGTCGGCGACCGGGCCTTCGGAGAGCGGCAGATGCAGCGTGTCGGCGGCGGCGGCGAGCGGGATGCTCCGCCAGTCCAGCCGGACCTCGCCCATGTCGACGGCAACCCGGCCCTCGGCGAGGAGTTCGGCCGGCAGATGGCCGGAGATGGTCTGGATCACCAGCTGGCGGCGGCCGGTCTCGGCGGCCAGAAGATGGGCGACGCAGCGTGTGGCGTTGCCGCAGGCGCCGGCCTCGCTGCCGTCGGGGTTGCGGATGCGCATGAAGGCATCGGCGTTGCTGCCGGCCGGCGGCGGCTCGATGGCGATGAACTGGTCGCAGCCGACGCCGGTGCGGCGGTTGGCGATGGCGGCGGCGCGGGCCTGGGTGAGGCCAAGCGGCGCCGTGCGCTCGTCGAACACCACGAAATCGTTTCCGCAGCCGTGCATCTTGATGAAGGGAGCGTCCATGCGTTGCCTTATATGAGGGTGTGTGCCCGGCGCGAAGCCCCGCAGCTTGCATCAGCGATGCGCCGCCGGTATAAGCCGCGCCTGTCTGTGGTCCGGGCCTGTAGGGCATGCCCGGCCGCGACCGCCTGCGTTGTGCAGGAACCTTATGTGCGAGGAGTTCAAAATGCCCAAGATGAAGACGAAGTCTTCCGTGAAGAAGCGCTTCAAGATCACCGCCACCGGCAAGGTGCTCGCCGGCTGGGGCAACAAGCAGCACGGGCTGATCAACCGTTCCCAGAAGATGAAGCGCCAGGCGCGCGGATCCCAGGTGCTGACCGACGCCGATGCGCGTACGATCAAGCAATGGGCGCCGTACGGTCTGGCGTGAAGGGGAGATAGGTCATGGCACGTGTAAAGCGGGGCGTTACCACCCACGCCCGCCACAAGAAGGTTCTCGAGCAGTCGAAGGGTTTCGTCGGCCGCTCCTCCACCAATTACCGTATCGCGCTGCAACGGCTGGAAAAGTCGCTGCAATACGCGTATCGCGACCGCCGGGTTAAGAAGCGCGAGTTCCGCGCGCTGTGGATCCAGCGGATCAACGCGGCGACGCGCGAATACGGCTTGAACTACTCGCGCTTCATCGCCGGGCTGCGGCTGGCCGGCATCGAGATGGACCGCAAGGTGCTGTCGGCGATCGCCTATGACGACCCGGAAAGCTTCGGCGAGATCGTCAAGAAGGCGCAGGCCGCCCTGGCCTGATCCGCCTGGCCCTATACATCCAAGATGTATGGCACTATATTGATAGGCATTCGCCCCCGGCAGTACGCTCTCCCTCGTGCGACAGCACGATCATCCAAGGAGAGCCGATCCCGGGGGCTTCCTATGTGACGCTACGGGCTTGATCGGGGCTGGGATGGCGACCGCGATTTTGGTGGATGGTGGATTTTTTGTCCGCCGATTCAGGCATGTGTACCCTGAGACAGACGCCGGCGATCCGCGTGTCGTGGTACAAACCCTACGCCGCATGTGCGCGAGCCACCTGACATCCAAATCCAATCCGGCGCGGCGGGAACTTTACCGCATTTTCTTCTACGACTGCCCGCCGGTGACGAAGAAGGCGCATTGGCCGATCACCCGCCGGGCGATCGATTTCTCGAAAACCCCGACGGCGCTGTTCCGCACCCGGCTGCACGACGAGATCAGGCGGCTGCGCAAGACCGCGTTGCGCCTCGGGCATCTGTCGGAGGATGCCGGATGGGCGTTGCGGCCGGAGCGGCTGAAGGCGCTGCTGAAGGGCGACATCGCGGTGGCGAACCTGGCCGATGATGATTTCTTTTATGATGTCAAACAGAAGGGCGTCGATATGCGGGTGGGGGTGGATATCGCCTCGCTGGCGTTCAAGCACCAGGTCGACCAGATCGTGCTGATTGCCGGCGATGCCGATTTCGTGCCGGCCGCCAAGCTGGCGCGGCGCGAAGGGATCGATTTCGTGCTCGACCCGATGTGGCACCCGATCCATCCGTCGCTGAACGAGCATATCGACGGGTTGCGCTCGACCTGCCCGAACCCGGCCCGCCCGCGTGGCGAACCCACGCTGGCGGATGATATCGACCCCGACCTTCCGTAGAGATGACAACGCCATGACCGACGACCTGCTGACCCTGCAAGCCGAAACCGACGCGGCGCTGGCCGAAGCCGCCGATCTGCGCGCCTGGGACGCGGTGCGGGTGGCGGTGCTGGGCAAGAACGGGCGGCTGACCGGGCTGCTGAAGGAACTCGGCCGGGCGGCGCCGGAGCAGCGGCGCGAGCGGGGTGCCGCGCTGAACCGGGTGAAGGACGCGCTGGCGGCGGCGATCGAGGCGCGGCGGGCGGCGCTGGAGGCCGAGGCGCTGGACGCCAGGCTGGCGGCCGAGCGGATGGACGTGACCTTGCCGCCGAAACTGCGGCCGCAAGGGCTGATCCATCCGATCAGCCGCACCATGGAGGAGATGGCGGCGATTTTCGGCGCCATGGGCTTCGCCATCGCCGAAGGGCCGGATATCGAGGATGACTGGCGCAATTTCGGCGCGCTGAACATCCCCGCGCACCATCCGGCGCGGCAGGACATGGACACCTTCTATATCCCCGGCGTCGATACCGAGGGGCGGGCGCGGGTGCTGCGCACGCATACCTCGCCGGTGCAGGTGCGCACCATGCTGGGCCAGCAGCCGCCGATCCGGGTGATCGTGCCCGGCCGCACCTATCGCGCCGACCATGACGCGACGCACAGCCCGATGTTCCATCAGGTGGAGGGGCTGGTGATCGACCGGAGCATCACGCTGGGGCATCTGAAGGGCTGCCTGATCGACTTCTTGCGGGCGTTTTTCGGCATCCAGTCGCTGCCGGTGCGGTTCCGCTCGTCGTATTTCCCGTTCACCGAGCCGTCGATGGAGGTGGATATCGGCTGGAACCGCAAGACCGGCGAGTTGGGCGCCCATTCTGGCAAGGAGGGCGGCGACTGGCTGGAGATTCTCGGCAGCGGCATGGTGCATGCGAAGGTGCTGGCCAATTGCGGCATCGATCCGCGCGAATGGCAGGGGTTTGCGTTCGGCATGGGGATCGAACGGGTGACCATGCTGAAGCACGGCATCCCCGATCTGCGGCCGTTCTACGAGAGCGATATTCGCTGGCTGCGGCATTACGGGTTCAGCGCGCTGGCGCCGGCCATGCTGCATGAGGGGGTGTGAGGCGATGAAATTCACCCTGTCCTGGCTGAAGACGCATCTGGAAACCTCCGCCAGCCTCGGCGAGATCACCGAGACGCTGACCAATATCGGCCTGGAACTGGAGGGCGTGGAGGACCGGGCGGCACCTCTGGCGGCGTTCCGGGTGGCGCATGTGGTGCAGGCGGTGCAGCACCCCAATGCCGACCGGCTGCGGGCCTGCACGGTGGATACCGGCGATGGCCTGGTGTCGGTGGTGTGCGGGGCGCCGAATGCGCGCACCGGCATGAAGGCGGTGTTCGCGCCGCCCGGCAGCTTCATTCCCGGCAAGGGGGTGGTGCTCAAGGTCGGCGAGATCAGGGGTGTGCAATCGGCCGGCATGCTGCTGTCGCTGATGGAGATGGGCCTCGGCGAGGAGCATGACGGCATCGTGGAACTGCCGGAGGATGCGCCGGTCGGCGTCTCCTATCCGGTGTGGGCCGGGATGGATGATCCGGTGATCGAGATCTCGGTGACGCCGAACCGCGGCGATGCGCTGTCGGTGCGCGGCGTGGCGCGCGATCTGGCGGCGGCCGGGCTGGGGCGGCTGCTGCCGTTCACGCCGACGCCGGTGCCCTCGGTGGGGCCGAGCGCGGTGGCCTGGGCGATCACCATGCCGGATGCCTGTCCCTGGGTGCTGGGGCGGACGATCAGCGGACTCAAGAACGGGGCGAGCCCGCAATGGCTGCAGGACCGGCTGCTGGCGATCGGGCTGCGGCCGATCAACGCGCTGGTGGACATCACCAATTTCTTCACCGTCGATCTTGGCCGGCCGCTGCATGTGTTCGATGCCGACAAGGTGCAAGGCGGCGTGCTGACCTTCCGCGCCGGCGCCGGCGAGAGCTTCAAAGCGCTGAACGGCAAGGACTACACCGCGACCAGCGAGGATTGCGTGATCGCCGATGCCGCGGGCGTGCAGTCGCTGGCCGGGGTGATCGGCGGCGAGGCGACCGGCTGCGACCTGGCCACCACCAGCGTGTTCGTGGAATGCGCGCTGTTCAATCCGGTGCGGGTGGCGCTCACCGGCCGGCGGCATCAGATCATCTCCGACGCGCGGCAGCGGTTCGAGCGCGGCATCGACCCGGCGCTGCTGCCGGACGCCATCGAGGCGGCGACGCGGATGATTCTGGACCTCTGCGGCGGCGAGGCCAGCGCCATTGCCGAGGCGGGCGCCGAGCCGGGCTGGCGGCGGACCGCGGCGTTGCGGTTCGCGCGGCTGGGTGAGCTTGGCGGGCTGCCTGTGCCGGCCGACGAGGCGGTGGCTGCGTTGGAGCGGCTGGGCTTCACGGTCGATTCGCGCGACGCGGCCTGGGTAACCGTGCAGGTGCCGTCCTGGCGCAATGACATCGCCTCCGGCACGGCGCTGGAGCCGGCGGCGACGCTGTCGGCCGAACGGGCGGCGCAGGCGGCGGCGGGGCGGGAGGTGATCGAGCCGGAATCCGACCTGATCGAGGAGGTGCTGCGGCTGGGTGGGCTGGATCGCATCCCGCCGGTCTCGTTGCCGGTGGCAGGCTCCGTGCCGGCGGCGACGCTGACCGCGCGGCAGGGCCGGGCGGCGCTGGCGCGGCGGGTGCTGGCGGCGCAGGGGCTGACCGAATGCGTGACCTTCAGCTTCATGCCGGGTGCCGACGCGGCGCAATTCGGCGGCGGCGATGCGTCGCTGCGGCTGGGCAATCCGATCGCCGCCGACCTGGACCAGATGCGGCCGACGCCGCTGGCGACGCTGGCGCTGGCGGCACAGCGCAATGCGGCGCGCGGCTATGCCGAGGTCGGGCTGTTCGAGATCGGGCCGGGCTATCCGGCGGTCGATACCCAGTTGCAGGTGGCGGCCGGGCTGCGCTGCGGGCCGGCGCCGCGCCATTGGTCCGGGCCCGCGCTGCCGGCCGGGGCGATGGACGCCAAGACCGATGTGTGGACGGTGCTGGCAGCCCTCGGGGTGCCGATGGAGGCGCTGACCGTCACCGCCGACGCGCCGGCGCATTACCATCCCGGCCGCTCCGGCACGGTGCGGCAGGGGCCGAAGACGGTGCTGGCGCATTTTGGCGAGTTGCATCCGCGGGTGCTGGCGGCGATCGACCTGGCCGGCCCGGCGGCCGGGTTCGAGATCGTGCTGGACGCGGTGGCCGAGCCGAAGCGGCGGCGGCGGTCGGCGCCCGATCTGCCCAACTTCCAGCCGCTGCGGCGGGACTTCGCGTTCCTCGCCGATGCGGCGGTGACCGCCGAGGCGGTGCTGCGCGCGGCGCGCGGGGCGGAGCGGCATCTGATTGCCGGGGTATCGCTGTTCGACCTGTACGAAGGCGACAAGCTGCCGGAAGGCAAGAAGTCGCTGGCCATCGAGGTGGTGTTCCAGCCGCGCGAACGCACGCTGACCGATGCCGAGATCGAGGCGGCTTGCGCGAAGGTGGTGGCCGCGGTGGCGAAGGCGACCGGGGCCGTGCTAAGAGGGTGAGGGGAAGACTTCTTTTTGTGAACAAAAAGAAGCAAAAAAACTTTTTATCCATTGGAGACTCCGGCGTCTCCGCCCCCCCGCTGCCGCAAGGCGGATAGAGGTTTTTTGGTTCCTTTTTGCAAAAAAGAACGCCTTTCCTTGCTTGCTCCCCCATAACCGTTGATCGACCCCCATGACCGACACGCCGCTCGACCGCATCCGCAACTTCTCGATCATCGCCCATATCGACCACGGGAAATCCACCCTGGCCGACCGGCTGATCCAGGCCACCGGCGCGCTGACCAATCGCGAGATGACCTCGCAGGTGCTGGACAACATGGATCTGGAGAAGGAGCGCGGGATCACCATCAAGGCGCAGACCGTCCGCCTCGCCTACACGGCGAAGGACGGGCTGACCTATGAGTTGAACCTGATGGACACTCCCGGCCACGTGGACTTTGCCTATGAGGTGTCACGCTCGCTGGCCGCCTGCGAGGGGTCGCTGCTGGTGGTGGATGCGTCGCAGGGGGTGGAGGCGCAGACGCTGGCCAATGTCTATCAGGCGCTGGAGGCCGGGCACGAGATCGTGCCGATCCTGAACAAGATCGACCTGCCGGCCGCCGAACCGGAGCGGGTGAAGCAGCAGATCGAGGACGTGATCGGGCTCGATGCGTCGGACGCGGTGATGATCTCGGCCAAGACCGGCATCAATATCGAGGGCGTGCTGGAGGCGCTGGTGACCAGGCTGCCGCCGCCGAAGGGCGATGCCAATGCACCGCTCTCGGCGCTGGTGGTGGATAGCTGGTACGACCAGTATCTCGGCGTGATCATCCTGATCCGGGTGAAGGACGGGCGCATCCGCAAGGGGCAGAAGGTGCGGATGATGGCGCAGGGCTCCACCCATCTGGTCGACCAGGTGGGGGTGTTCACCCCG
>DATJEA010000240.1:0-3541 GCA_035497095.1 Acetobacteraceae bacterium
CCGCGAGGCTGATCTCCTCGACAAAATAATGCGGCGCCATCAACACCAGCCCCGCCACCCGCCGGTCCGGCCCGCTCGCCGCATGCAGCGCCGCGATGGTGGCGCCGTCGGAATGCCCGATCAGCAGGCAGCGCCCCGCCCCGGCCGCATCCAGCACCGAAGGCAGCAGGGCCGCCTCCGCATCATGATAGTCGAACGCCCGCGGCAACTTGCAGGCAACCGAGCGGCCATATCCGGCGCGCGACCAGGCGAACACCGCCCGCCCGGTCGCCGCCGCCAGCGCCGCCGGCCAGTCCCGCCACAGCCCGACGCTGCCCAGCCCCTCATGCAGCAGCACGATGCCCGGCGCCCCCTCGCCCCACCACGCCGCCTCCAGCCGATCGGCCCCGATGGTGATATGATCGCGGCGCGGCTTGCCGCCCTGGCCGATGTCTGGCTTCATCGCCGCATCAAAGCGCCCCGCCGCGCCGCTGACAACGCCCGCGCGCGGGCATGGAGTCGCCATGCCGCCGATCGCCTGGTTCGACGACCTCGCCCCCGGCCAGCGCTTCGTCTCGCTCACCCGCACGGTGACCGAGGCCGAGATCATCGCCTTCACCCGCGAGTTCGACCCGCAGCCATTCCATCTCGACCCCGCGGCCGCCGGCGACAGCATCTTCCGTGGCCTCGCCGCCTCCGGCTGGCACACCGCCGCGATCAGCATGCGGCTGGTCCTCGGCGGCGCGTTCCGCCCGGCCGGCGGCGTCATCGGCAGCACCGCCGACTCGCTGGTCTGGCCGCGCCCGGTGCGGCCAGGCGACGTGCTGCGGGTGGAGACCGAGGTGCTGGAGACCAGGCCGTCAGCCTCGCGCCCCACGCATGGCTGGGTAAAAATCCGTAACACCACATTGAATCAGCAGGACCAGCCGGTGCAACTGCTGGTGGTCACCCTGCTGGTGCGGCGCCGCGATTGAGGTTGCCGGTTCGCAACACCCTGCTAGTTTGTCGGCATGACCACGATCGCTCCGCCCAGCCTCACCTTCCCCTTCGCCGAGCCGCCGGAATTCGGCCAGCTCCGCCCGGTCGCCCCCGGCGTGCTGTGGCTGCGCCTGGCGCTGCCGTTCGCGCTGAACCACGTCAACATCTACCTGATCGAGGACGGCGACGGCTGGGCGGCAATCGACGCCGGCATCGCCAACGCCGCCACCAAGGCGGTGTGGGAGCGGGTGCTGGCGCAGGACCTCGCCGGCCGCCGCATCACCCGGCTGATCGTCACCCACTACCACCCCGACCACGCCGGGCTGGCCGGCTGGCTGCTGCAACGCTGCGGCGTGGAACTGGCGATGAGCCGCACCGAACACGCCACCAGCCGCACTCTGCGCCGCAACCCGGCGGCGATCGTCTCGGAGTCGCACCGCGAATTCTACCGCCGGCATGGGCTGCCCCCGGCGACGATCGAGGCGCTGATGGGCCGCGGCCACGCCTATCTGCGCATGACCACCGATCTGCCGGAACGTTTCGATGTGCTGGAAGCCGGCCAGACGCTCAGCATCGGCGGCCGCGATTTCGCGGTGCTGACCGGCGGCGGCCACGCCCCCGAGCAGGTGATGCTGCTCTGCCGGCAGGCGCGGCTGTTCTTCCCCGCCGATCAGGTGCTGGCCCGCATCTCGCCGAATATCAGCGTGCACGCCTACGAACCGGAGAGCGACCCGCTGGCCGCCTACCTGGCCTCACTGGCCGCGTTGCGCGCCGCCATTTCGGATGACGTGCTGGTGCTGCCGACCCACAACATGCCGTTCTACGGCCTGCATCAGCGCGTCGACGAGCTGATGGCCCACCACCGCCAGCGCTGCGCCCAGATCGCCGCCGCCTGCCGCCGCGCGCCGCACTCGGCAACCGACCTGCTGCCGGTGGTGTTCCCCCGCACGCTCGACGAGCACCAGATGGGCTTCGCGTTCGGCGAGGTGGTGGCGCATATCCGCTACATGCTGGGGCGGGGTGATCTGGTGGCGGTGGAGGCTGGGGATGGGATGGAGCGGGTAAGGGCGGGGTAGCGGGCCGCTCAGTGACGCTTCATCTGCTATGTCAGATGCGGTGCGCCTGCAGAAATGCATCTTGCCCACTGCAAGCGAGGTTGGCGATCATTTTCGACAGCGAGTAGTGCTTTGCTACGAATTGGGGCACGCTATGCTCGCAATCGGCCAGGAAAACCGGCTCGACCCCGAGCAAGTGTTTTGCCTGGGCTGCAAATAGATGGTCAATTTTAGTGTTGACGCCGAATAAGAGATGCAGCGTGCGCGGGCGAGACTGGCGTGCTGCCGGCCAATTTGCGATGTTGTTGGTCGCCCGGTCGATTCGACGGGGGGCGACATAGTTGACGGCATAGCCCTCGGGGTGGCCAAACACGGTTTCTGCCCCGGTCGATATGATAATATCGGAACGAATGCGCAGGCCGATATCCAGTGCACCGAAACCGCCTTTGCTGCCGCCAAACATCACCACCTTCCGGAAACCCATCCGGTGGATGAAGTCATTGATCACGCGGCAGAGCATTCCTGGCATTTGGTCGGTCTCTGGTATTCCACCAATATACCATAGCGAATCTGGGCAATTGACTCGCAGGATGCAGAACGGCAGGTCATTGACTGCGACATAGGGTGTGAATTTCCCCCTCTGCGTCTGTACAGAACTAAAGGTGATCAACAAAGTGTCCGATATAGCCGACCGATAGTCGACCCAAGGAGAGGTTGCCGCAATTTCTTCAAGTGTCATGGTCATCTTCGACATATCTACCAAAATAGAAAAGATGATGTGATCGGAAAAAAGATTTTCTATGTTACGTTCGTCAACGTGTAAAAATCAGAAATTGATGCGGCGTTTCTGTATGGATATCTAGCATTTTGACGTACTGTTCTTGGAATGAATCAAATAAAAATCTAAATCTTTCAAGGCTTTTGGTTACTCCAACAATTTGGAGCGTCCGCTCAGCCGATCCCCGCAACCCATCCCGAATGGGGTTGGTATTGCGTCGCTCGAATTCTGAAAATCCCAAACACTTCGCAATGTCTGCCAACTTGCTGGTATCAAAAATATGCTTATCTTCCCACTTCAGTTTAATGCTCGGGTCGCTCGATGCCAATGATTCACGCATATGAACGCTAAAGATGCCCTGTATCCGACGGCGTTCGTCGTCAGAAAAATAAGGGGACGCCTGCGTTAAATCGAGTTTGAGGATGGCGGACAGAAAAAATGAAATCAGTGATTTCCCCTGTTGGCACGGCTCGCTGAACACGAGGCGTCCACCGGGGCGGAGCAGGCGGCGCAAATTCTCCAGCAAATTCTGATAGTCGTATATATGATGCAGAATGGAATTTCCGAATACGGCATCGAAAGATTGATCGGAAAACGGAAGGTCGTTCAAATCAGAGCAAAGGAGAACCAGACGAGGGTCGGCGGTCGATGATTTTGCGCGTGCGAGGGCCGTTTGCAGGAACGATCTGGAAATATCCATGGAAACGCACAAATCGATCAGCGGTGATTGCACGAGTCCGGCCGTCAGCAG
>DATJEA010000241.1:0-2990 GCA_035497095.1 Acetobacteraceae bacterium
CTCGCCTGCTTCGCGGCCCTGGCCGCCGGCTACCGCCCGCACATCACCTGGGAGCCGCCAGCCGCCCTGGAAGCCCGCGCCGCCCATCTGCTGCCCGCCCTGCTGCTGGCGCGGGTGGACGGCAAGTCGCCGGTCGAATACCTCAGCACCGAGGCGCAGTTCGGCCATGTCCGCCACGCCGCCCGCGCCCTGCTCGCCGCCCCGGTCCAGCGCCTGGACCAGATCGCCGCCTTCTGGAGCCAGGAGCTCAGCCGATGACCGACACCGAAATCGTCTACCTGCACGGCCGCCGCGTCTGGGACAGCCGCGGCCGCCCGACCGTGGAGGCCGAGATGCTGCTCTCGGGCGGCGCGGTCGGCCGCGCCATCGCGCCGGCCGGCGCCTCCACCGGCTCCGGCGAGGCGCTCGACCTGCGCGACGGCGGCGCCGCGTTCGGCGGCTACGATGTCACCAGGGCGCTCACCAGCATCAACGACGACATCACCGAGGAAATCCTCGGCCGCGACGCCGCCGACCAGGCCGGGCTCGACGCCGCGATGATCAAGCTGGACGGCACCGAGGCCCGCACCAAGCTCGGCGCCAATGCGATGCTCGCGGTCTCGATGGCCGCCGCCCACGCCGTCGCCGCCGAGGCCGGCCGGCCGTTGTATCGCCATCTCGGCGGCGCCGGCGCCACCCTGCTGCCGCTGCCGCAAATCCAGATCTTCGGCGGCGGCGCCCATGCCGGCCGGCGGGTCGACATCCAGGACTTCATGGTGATCTGCCCGGCCGCCACCAGCTTCGCCCAGGCGCTGGACTGGACCGCCGAAGTCTACCGCGCCGCCGGCCAGTTGATGGCCGAGGCCGGGACCCTGCAAGGTGTGGCCGACGAAGGCGGCTGGTGGCCGGCGTTCGCCACCAACGAACAGGCGCTGGAAATGCTGGTCCGCGCCATCGAGCGCGCCGGCTACACCCCAGGCGAGCAGGTCGCCATCGCGCTCGACATCGCCGCCAGCGAATTCGGCGCCAAGGGCCGCTACAAGCTCGCGCTCGATGGCCGCGAACTGGATAGCGACGGCATGGTGGACATGCTCGCCCGCTGGGTCGACCGCTACCCGATCGTCTCCATCGAGGACCCGCTGGCCGAGGACGACGCCGCCGGCTTCGCCAGCTTCACCCGCGCCGTCGGCCAGAAAATCCAGATCGTCGGCGACGATTTCCTGGTCACCGACGCCGCCCGCATCCGCGCCGCCGCCGCCCAGGGTGCCGCCAACACCGTGCTGATCAAGCCCAACCAGCGCGGCACCCTCACCGAGACCAAGGCCGCCTGGGACGCCGCGCGCGAATGCGGCTATGCCGGCATCGTCTCCGCCCGCTCCGGCGAGACCGAGGACACCACCATCGTCCACCTGGCGATCGGCTGGGGCACCGGCCAGTTGAAGGTCGGCAGCTTCGCCCGCAGCGAGCGCATGGCCAAATGGAACGAGGTGCTGCGCATCGAGGAGGCCATGGGCCCCACCGGCCGCTTCCCCGGCGGCAGCGCGCTCGGCCGCAGCAAACCGTGAGGGTCGTCTTCCACTACGCCGGCGGCCCGGCGCTGGCCGCCCGCCTCGCCGCCCTGCCCGGCCTGGAGGTCGCGGTCTGTCCCGAGCACGACCACCCTGCCCTGCTGGCCGCGATCCGCGACGCCGAGGTGCTGTGGCACGTGCTCAGCCCCTGCACCGCCGAGCTTATCGCCGCCGCGCCGAAACTGCGGCTGATCCAGAAGATCGGCGTCGGCGTCAACACCATTGACCTCACCGCCGCCGCCGCCCGCGGCATCCCGGTGTGCAATCTGCCCGGCACCAACGCGCCGGCGGTCGCCGAACTGACGCTGCTGCTGATGCTGGCCACGCTGCGCCGCCTGCCCGGCTTCGACGCCGGGTTGCGCGCCGGCCAATGGGCACCCTCGCCAGCCACTCAGGACGCGCTCGGCGAACTCGGCGGCCGCACCGTCGGCCTGGTCGGCCACGGCGCCGTGCCCCGCGCGCTGGCGCCTATCCTGCGCGCCATCGGCTGCCGCATCCTCTACACCGCGCCCACCCCGAAGCCCGACCCGATCGGCGACTACCGCCCGCTGCCCGCCCTGCTCGCCGAATCCGACATCGTCTCGCTGCACCTGCCGCTCACGCCCGCGACCGAGAACCTGATCGGCGCCGACGCGCTGGCGCGCATGAAACCCGGCGCGATCCTGATCAACACCGCCCGCGGCGGCCTGGTGGATGCGAACGCCCTGCACGCAGCCCTGGCCGGCCGCCACCTCGCCGCCGCCGGGCTGGACGTCTTCGCCGAGGAACCGACGCGGCCGGACAACCCGCTGTTCGCGCTGCCCAATGTCGTCGTTACGCCGCATATCGCCTGGCTCACCAGCGCCACCTTCGACCGCAGCCTGGCGCTGGCCGCCGAGAACTGCCGGCGGCTCGTCGCCGGTGAGGCGTTGTTGCATCGGGTTCAGTAGCAAAAATGCTGTTTTTGCAAAGTTGCGCCGCAGCCGGGCTGTCATCTATCAGCAAGCAAGCAGCGCTTTTTTGTAAAAAAGCGCGCAAAAAACTTCACGCGCCAGGGCGCTGCGCGCCGTCATGAAGTTTTTTGCTTCTTTTTGTTCACAAAAAGAAGACCTTCCTTGCCTTTCTCCGCTGCGCACCCGCGCTCAGTCGGGCGGTTTCGGGCGGCGGAGACCGGGGACACGCAGGCGCAGGCGGTGCGGGACGAACGGCCAGCGATGCGGCGAATGTTCGGCGAAGGGTGGCGGCGGAGGTTTGCGCGGCCTGGGCTGACGGGGCCGGACAGGGGCCGGCGGAGCGGGGCGGGCGATGTAGGCCGGGGGTGCCACGGCGAACATCCGGCAGAGCGGGCGCAGCAGCCGGCCGGCCTGCGGGGCGGCGGCGCAGAGGGCGGCGATCTCCGGATCATCGACCAGAAGCTGGATGCGCGGCGCGTATTGCGCCAGCGGCTGGTGCAGGCGGATCAGC
>DATJEA010000242.1:0-5895 GCA_035497095.1 Acetobacteraceae bacterium
AGATGGCCCGGCATCTTCTTGTTCTTGAAGGTCTTGCCCGGATCCTGGCGGTTGCCGGTGGAACCCAGCGAGCGATGGCTGACCGATACGCCGTGGGTGGCTTCGAGACCGGCGAAATTCCAGCGCTTCATGCCGCCGGCAAAGCCCTTGCCCTTGCTGGTGCCGCAGACATCGACCTTTTGACCGATCAGGAAGTGCTCGGGAGACAGTGTTGCACCGGGCTCCAGCAGAGCACCGGCGTCCACCCGAAACTCGGCGAGCTTCAGCTTCGGCTCAACCTTCGCCTTGGCGAAGTGCCCCTTGTTCGGGTCGGTCACGTTCTTCACCTTGGCGCGACCCCAACCGAGCTGGACGGCAGTATAGCCGTCCGTCTCCTGGGTGCGCGCGGCCACCACCTGCACCTGATCCAGGTGCAGCACTGTGACGGGAACATGGGTCCCATCGTCCTTGAACAGCCGGGTCATCCCCAGCTTCTTTGCCAGCAATCCGGTACGCATTCTATTCTTTCCCCAGAGGGACCTTTAGCCAAGGTCCTTAGGCCAATGGTTGAAGGCGGGAGCGCAAGCCTTACAGCTTGATCTCCACGTCCACGCCGGCCGCCAGATCGAGCTTCATCAGCGCGTCCACGGTCTGCGGGGTCGGTTCGACGATATCGAGCAGCCGGCGATGGGTGCGGATTTCGAACTGCTCGCGGCTCTTCTTGTCGACATGCGGCGAGCGGTTCACGGTGAAGCGCTCGATATGCGTCGGCAGCGGAATCGGCCCGCGGATCTGCGCACCCGTGCGCTTGGCGGTATTCACGATCTCCTTGGTGCTGTTATCCAGCACGCGGTGATCATACGCCTTGAGGCGGATGCGGATGTTCTGGTTATCCATCACTCGGTCTTCCAGGCAGTTGCCCCGGCGGTAACAGCCGCCGGGGCGCACGCCACATCATCGGTTGCAGGCGTAGCAGCGGGTCAGGCGACGATCTTGGCGACCACGCCGGCGCCGACGGTGCGGCCACCTTCGCGGATCGCGAAGCGCAGCCCCTCGTCCATGGCGATCGGCGCGATCAGTTCCACATCCATCGACACGTTGTCGCCGGGCATCACCATCTCGGTGCCTTCCGGCAGTTGCACGATGCCGGTTACGTCGGTGGTGCGGAAGTAGAACTGCGGGCGATAATTGGTGAAGAACGGCGTGTGACGGCCACCCTCCTCCTTGGTCAGGATGTAGCTCTCGGCTTTGAACTTGGTGTGCGGCGTGATGCTGCCCGGCTTGGCCAGAACCTGGCCGCGCTCGACATCCTCACGCTTGGTGCCACGCAGCAGCGCGCCGATATTGTCGCCGGCCTGGCCCTGATCCAGCAGCTTGCGGAACATCTCGACGCCGGTGACGATGGTCTTCACCGTCGGCTTCAGACCGACGATTTCGACTTCCTCGCCGACCTTGACGATGCCGCGCTCGACCCGGCCGGTCACCACGGTGCCACGGCCGGAGATCGAGAACACGTCCTCCACCGGCATCAGGAACGGCTTGTCGACGGCGCGCTCCGGCTGCGGGATGTAGCTGTCGACCGCCTCCATCAGCTTCAGCACCGCGTTGCGGCCGAGTTCCGGCTGGGTATCGGCCAGCGCGCAGGTCGCCGAGCCGTGGATGATCGGGATTTCGTCGCCGGGGAAGTTGTAGCTGGTGAGCAGCTCGCGCAGCTCCATCTCGACCAGTTCGAGCAGCTCCGGATCGGCGATGTCGCACTTGTTCAGGAACACCACCAGGGCCGGCACGCCAACCTGGCGCGCCAGCAGGATGTGCTCCCGGGTCTGCGGCATCTGGCCGTCCGTGGCCGACACCACCAGGATCGCGCCGTCCATCTGCGCCGCGCCGGTGATCATGTTCTTCACGTAGTCGGCATGGCCGGGGCAATCGACATGCGCGTAATGGCGCTTGGCGGTCTCATACTCCACATGCGAGGTGGAGATGGTGATGCCACGGGCGCGCTCTTCCGGCGCCTTGTCGATCTGGTCATACGCGGTGAACGTGGCGCCGCCGGCTTCCGCCAGCACCTTGGTGATTGCTGCGGTCAGCGTGGTCTTGCCATGATCGACATGGCCGATCGTGCCGATATTGCAGTGCGGCTTGTTCCGCTCGAATTTCGCCTTACCCATCGTGGTCTTCTCCGTGCCCGCTCTACGATCCGGGGTGGGGGGTCAAACTTGAGAGCGCCGGTCAGCAACCGACACCCAGCCTTCCGACTGGCAGCGCCGAAGCGCTACCAGCGATAGTGGCTGAACGCCTTGTTGGCTTCGGCCATGCGATGCGTGTCTTCGCGCTTCTTCACCGCCGAGCCGCGATTATTCACCGCATCCAGCAACTCGTTGCTCAGCCGGTCTTCCATTGTGTGCTCGCCGCGCTTGCGCGCCGCGTCGATGATCCAGCGGATCGCCAGCGCCTGGCGCCGCTCGACCCGCACTTCAACCGGCACCTGGTAGGTGGCGCCACCGACGCGGCGCGAACGCACCTCGACGGCCGGCTTCACGTTGTCCAGCGCCTCATGGAACATGCGAACCGCGTCGGCCTGCGGGCCGCCACGCTTCTTCATCACTTCCAGCGCGCCGTAGACGATGCCTTCGGCGGCGGACTTCTTGCCATCATACATCAGCGCATTCATGAAACGCGTGACGACGATGTCGCCGAACTTCGGGTCCGGCAGAATTTCGCGCTTAACAGCGCGGCGGCGGCGGCTCATCGCGCGTTCTCCTTACTTCGGCCGCTTCGCGCCATACAGCGAACGACGCTGACGGCGCTTCGGCAGGCCCTGGGTATCCAGCACGCCACGCAGGATGTGGTAGCGCACGCCGGGAAGGTCCTTCACGCGCCCGCCGCGGATCAGCACGACGCTGTGCTCCTGCAGGTTGTGGCCTTCGCCGGGGATGTAGCTCACGACCTCGTAGCCGTTCGTCAGGCGCACCTTGGCGACCTTGCGCAATGCCGAGTTCGGCTTCTTCGGCGTCGTCGTGTAGACGCGCGTGCAGACGCCGCGCTTCTGCGGGCAACCCTGCAGGGCCGGAACCTTGTTGCGCGCCTTGGCGGGCTCGCGCCCCTTGGCGATCAGCTGGTTGATGGTCGGCATAGACCCTCTTTCAATCCAAAACAGCTTTGGCCCAACCATCTACCCCCAACGCGGAGGCCGATCCGGAACCATCTCCCACACGCACGCCCCGCAACCGGTGGAACTTCCACCCTGCGGGGTTCGACCCTGCATCCGGCCTGAGCCCCCGATTTCCGGAGGCGGTGCCGCACACCCTGGTGCCTGCAAACAGCAACCAACCGAACCTTGTGAAGGGGTCGGCTGAGGGCGCGGAACCTACGGGCAGGGGCGGGCCGAGTCAAGCGCGGCAGCCAATCTTTCCGCGGAATTCGGCCCGGGGGGCGATGCGGGCACCGCCCCCCTTGTATGCACGATTAGCGCAACGCGAGTCGCTACTCGGCCGCCACGTCGCCGGTGATCGCCGGCTGCTCCTGGCGCAGGCCCTTCTGCTCATCGCGGCCGGCGGCGATTGCGCGCAGCCGGTTCATCACCGCGCCGGTGCCGGCGGGGATCAGGCGGCCGACAATGACGTTCTCCTTCAGGCCCATCAGCGTATCCACCTTGCCCGCCGTGGCGGCCTCGGTGAGCACCCGCGTGGTCTCCTGGAAGGAGGCCGCGCTGATGAAGCTGTGGGTCTGCAGGCTCGCCTTGGTGATGCCCTGCAACACCGGCATCGCCGTCGCCGGCCGCTCGCCCTCGGCGATTCGCTTGTTGTTCTCGATATCGAAGTCGGTCCGGTCGGTCTGCTCGCCGGTGAGGAACGTGGTGTCCCCCGGCTCCAGGATTTCAACCTTCTGCAGCATCTGGCGGACGATCACCTCGATATGCTTGTCGTTGATCTTCACGCCCTGCAGCCGGTAGACGTCCTGGATCTCGTTGACCAGGTAGTCCGACAGCGCCTCGACCCCCAGCACCTTCAGGATATCGTGCGGCACCCGCGGGCCATCGACCAGCGGATCGCCACGGCGCACGAAATCGCCTTCCTGCACCGAGATGTGCTTGCCCTTCGGGATCAGATATTCGCTCTCCTCCAGGGTCTCGTCATTCTTCACCACGATGCGCCGCTTGGCCTTGTAGTCCTTGCCGAATTCGACGCGCCCGTCGATCTCGGCGATCACCGCATGATCCTTCGGCCGCCGCGCCTCGAACAGTTCGGCCACCCGCGGCAGACCGCCGGTGATGTCGCGGGTCTTGCTGCCTTCGCGCGGGATGCGGGCCAGCACGTCGCCGGCGGCAACCTCGACGCCGTTCTCGACCGAGAGGATCGAGTCCGGCGACAGGAAGTAGCGCCCCTCGGTGCCGTTCGACAGCCGGATCACCTCGCCCTTGGCGTTCTTGAGCTGCAGGCGCGGCCGCAGATCGGCGCCGCGCACCGCCTGCTTGTAGTCGACCACCACTTTGGAGGTGAGGCCGGTCACTTCGTCCATCTTCTCGACCAGCGTCACGCCCTCCATCAGATCGAGATACTCGATCCGCCCGGCCTGCTCGGTGATGATCGGCAGGGTGTACGGGTCCCACTCGGCCAGCTTCTGGCCGCGCGTGACGGTGGCGCCCTCCTCGACCAGCAACCGGGCGCCGTATGGCCCCCGGAAGCGGGCCCGTTCGCGGCCCTTGTCGTCGGTCAGCACCAGTTCGCAGTTGCGGCTCATCACCACCGGCATGTTCGACGAGTTGATAACCACGTTGCGGTTCTTGACCACCGCGACGCCGTCATGGCTCGCCTCGACCGCACTGGTCTCGGCACCACGCTGGGCGGCGCCGCCGATATGGAAGGTTCGCATGGTGAGCTGCGTGCCAGGCTCGCCGATCGACTGCGCGGCGATCACGCCGACCGCCTCGCCGATATTCACCGGCGTGCCGCGCGCCAGGTCACGGCCGTAGCAATGGGCGCAAATCCCCACCTTGGCCTCGCAGGTCAGCACCGAGCGGATCTTCAGCGACTCGACGCCGGCCCTCTCGATCCGTTCGGCGTCCTCCTCCTCGATCAGCTCATTGGCGCCGAGCAGCACCGCGTTGGTCGCCGGGTCGAGCACCGGCTCGGCGGTGGTGCGGCCGAGAATCCGCTCGGACAGGCTGGAGACCACCTCGCCGCCATCCATCACCGGGGTCACGGTCAGCCCGCGCTCGGTGCCGCAATCATCCTCGACGATGATGCAATCCTGCGCCACGTCGACCAGGCGGCGGGTGAGATAGCCGGAGTTCGCGGTCTTCAACGCGGTATCCGCCAGCCCCTTGCGGGCGCCGTGGGTGGAGTTGAAGTATTCCAGAACCGACAGCCCCTCCTTGAAGTTGGCGATGATCGGCTGCTCGATGATCTCGCCGGACGGCTTGGCCATCAGCCCGCGCATGCCGGCCAACTGGCGCATCTGCGCCGGCGACCCACGCGCGCCGGAGTGGCTCATCATCCACACCGCGTTGGTTTCCCGGCCGATCTCCTGGCGGGAGATCTCCTTCATCATCGCGCCGGCCACCTCGTCGGTGCAGCGCGACCAGGAATCGACCACCTTGTTGTAGCGCTCGCCGGCGGTGATCAGCCCGTCCTGGTACTGCTGCTCGAACTCCTTCACCTCGGCCTGGGTCTTGGCGATCATCTCGCCCTTGCTGGCCGGGATGATCATGTCGTCCTTGCCGAAGCTGATGCCCGCCTTCGCCGCATTGGCGAAGCCGAGGCCCATCAGCCGGTCGGCGAAGATCACGCATTCCTTCTGGCCGCAATGGCGATACACCGCGTCGATCACGTCCGACACGTTCTTCTTGGTCAACTGCCGGTTGATCAGGCTGAACGGGATGTTGATGTTCTGCGGCAGCACCTGGGCGATCATCAT
>DATJEA010000243.1:0-3322 GCA_035497095.1 Acetobacteraceae bacterium
AGGCCTGGTGGGACCATTTCGCCACCTTCCGCCGCGACCTCGCCACCAAGCGCGACGCCGGGCTCGACCTCGCGCTGGAAGTCGCCGAAGGCCGCACGCTGCTGCACCACGCGTTGCCCACCGCGCCGCCCGACGCCGCCCGCGAGATCAACACCGCGCTGACCGCCGAAGACGCCGTGTCGGCACTGCTGGCAGCACAGCTGGCCGCCGCGATGCAACAGGCCGACCCGCGCCCGTTCGCCACCGGCCGCGACACGCTGTGGCCGGTGCAGGCCGACCGTGAGGCCGCCCGCTTCGCCAGCTGGTACGAGCTGTTCCCCCGTTCGGCGACCGACAATCCCGCCCGCCACGGCACGTTCCGCGACGTCATCGCCCGGCTGCCGGCGATCCGCGCGATGGGCTTCGACGTGCTGTATTTCCCGCCGATCCACCCGATCGGCCGCAGCAACCGCAAGGGGCCGAACAACAGCCTCACCCCGGGCCCCACCGATCCCGGCAGCCCGTATGCGATCGGCAACGAGACCGGCGGTCACGACGCGATTCATGCCGAACTCGGCACGCCGGAGGATTTCCGCGCCCTGGTGCGGGAAGCCGCGGCGCAGGGGCTGGAGGTGGCGCTGGATTTCGCCATCCAGTGCGCGCCCGACCATCCCTGGCTGCGCGAGCACCCGGACTGGTTCCGGTGGCGGCCGGACGGCTCGATGAAATATGCCGAGAATCCGCCGAAGAAATACCAGGACATCGTCAATGTGGACTTCTACGCGCCGGACGCGGTGCCGGCGCTGTGGCTGGCGCTGCGCGATGTGGTGCGGCACTGGATGGACCAGGGCGTGCGCATCTTCCGGGTCGACAACCCGCACACCAAGCCGTTCCCGTTCTGGGAGTGGCTGATCGCCGATATCCACGCCCGCGACCCCGGCGTGCTGTTCCTCGCCGAGGCGTTCACCCGGCCGAAGGTGATGTATCGCCTGGGCAAGGTCGGCTTCTCGCAATCCTACACCTACTTCACCTGGCGCAACGAAAAGGCCGAGATCACCGCCTATCTGCAGGAATTGAACGAGGCGCCGGTGCGCGACCTGTTCCGGCCGAACTTCTTCGTCAACACGCCTGACATCAACCCGGTGTTCCTGCAAACCTCCGGCCGCCCCGGCTTCTTGATCCGCGCCGCGCTGGCCACCACGCTGTCCGGCCTGTGGGGGATGTATTCCGGCTTCGAGATCTGCGAGGCGGCGGCACTGCCGGGCCGGGAGGAATACCTGGACAGCGAGAAATACCAGATCCGGGTGCGCGACTACGCCGCCCCCGGCAATATCGTCGCCGAGATCACCCGCTTGAACGAAATCCGCCGCAGCCATGCCGCGCTGCAAACCCATCTCGGCATCAGCTTCCACAGCGCTGACAGCGGCCAGATCCTGCTCTACGCCAAACACCAGCCGGGTGCCGCCGAGTTGATCCTGGTCGCCGTCAACCTCGACCCGCACAACACCCACACCGCCAACATCGAAGTCCCGCTATGGGAGCTCGACCTGCCCGACCACGCCACCGTGGCGGTGGAGGAGTTGATGCGCGGCCATCGCTTCAGTTGGGCCGGCAAGCGGCAATCGATCACCCTCAATCCCGCCGACATCCCGTTCTGCATCTGGCGGATCGCCCCCAGCGGAGAGCCCGCACGATGAATATGCAAACCAAACCCACCTCCCCCGAGGCCAGTGCCCCCAAGACACAGGCGCATGATCCGCTGTGGTACAAGGACGCGGTCATCTATCAGCTGCACGTCAAGTCGTTCTTCGATTCCACCGACGATGGCTGTGGCGATTTCGCCGGCCTGATCAGCAAGCTCGACTACATCGCCGGCCTCGGCGTCAACACCATCTGGCTGCTGCCGTTCTACCCCTCGCCGCGGCTGGACGACGGCTACGACATCTCGCGCTACAAGGATGTGCACCCCGATTACGGCACGCTGGCCGATGCCCGCCAGTTCATCCGCGCCGCCCACCGGCGCGGCATGCGGGTGATCACCGAACTGGTGATCAACCACACCTCCGACCAGCATCCCTGGTTCCAGCGCGCCCGCAAGGCCAAGCCCGGGTCGGCGCATCGCAACTTCTACGTCTGGTCCGACGACGATCAGAAATACGCCGGCACCCGCATCATCTTCTGCGACACCGAGCGCTCCAACTGGACCTGGGACGCCGAGGCCGGGGCGTATTTCTGGCACCGCTTCTACGCCCACCAGCCGGACCTCAACTTCGACAATCCCGCCGTGCTGAAGGCGGTGCTGGGGGTGATGCGCTTCTGGCTCGACCTCGGCGTGGACGGGTTGCGGCTGGACGCGGTGCCCTACCTGATCGAGCGCGAAGGCACCTCGAACGAGAACCTGCCGGAAACCCACGAGATTCTGCGCAAAATCCGCGCCCACCTGGACGCGACCTACCCCGACCGCATGCTGCTGGCGGAAGCCAATATGTGGCCGGAAGACACTCAGCAGTATTTCGGCAACGCCGACGAGTGCCACATGGCATTCCACTTCCCGCTGATGCCGCGCATGTACATGGCGATCGCTCAGGAAGACCGCTTCCCGATCACCGACATCATGCGCCAGACGCCGGAGATCCCGGAGAGCTGCCAATGGGCGATCTTCCTGCGCAACCATGACGAACTCACGCTCGAAATGGTCACCGACAGCGAGCGCGACTATTTGTGGGATTTCTACGCCGCGAACAAGCGCGCCCGTATCAATCTCGGCATCCGCCGCCGCCTCGCGCCGCTGCTGGAGCATGACCGCCGGCGCATCGAACTGATCAATTCGCTGCTGTTCTCGATGCCCGGCACGCCGGTTATCTATTACGGTGACGAGATAGGTATGGGAGATAACATCTTCCTCGGCGACCGTGACGGCGTGCGCACGCCGATGCAGTGGTCGCCGGATCGCAATGGCGGCTTCTCGCGTGCCGACCCGGCCGGCCTGGTGCTGCCGCCGGTGATGGACCCGATCTACGGCTTCCAGTCGGTGAATGTGGAGGCACAGACGCGCGACGCCCATTCGCTGCTGAACTGGACCCGCCGGATCCTCGCGGTGCGCGCCGAGCATCGCGCGTTCGGCCGCGGCACGCTGCGGTTCCTCTATCCGGCCAATCGCAAGGGTTTCGCCTATCTGCGCGAATTCGACGGTGAGACCATCCTGTGCGTCGCCAACCTGTCGCGCTCGTCGCAGGCGGTGGAGTTGCATATCTCCGACTATGACGGGCGCACCCCGGTGGAGATGCTCGGCAACTCCGCCTTCCCGCCGATCGGCCAGTTGCCCTATCTGCTGACCTTGCCG
>DATJEA010000244.1:0-3893 GCA_035497095.1 Acetobacteraceae bacterium
CGGCTTCGAGGTGAGCCGCGCCGAGGCGATCCTCGCAGCTCTCTAAGCCATTGATAAAGCGCCCGACGTCGCTGGTTCAGCGGCGTTGGGCGCCGCGTTCGTACCAGTCCCGGCTGCGCATCACGATCGCCACCACCGACAGCATCACCGGCACCTCCACCAGCACGCCGACCACGGTGGCCAGCGCCGCGCCGGACTGGAAGCCGAACAGGGCAATCGCCGCCGCCACCGCCAGTTCGAAGAAATTGCTCGCCCCGATCAGTGCCGACGGCCCGGCCACGCTATGCGCGCTGCCGCATTGCCGGTTGGCCAGATAGGCGATGCCGGCGTTCAGATACACCTGAATGATGATCGGCACCGCCAGCATCCCGATCACCAGCGGCTGCGCCAGGATTTCGCCGCCCTGAAAGCCGAACAGCAGCACCAGAGTGGCCAGCAGCGCGCACAGCGAGACCGGATGCAGCGCCGCCAGCACCGCCGCCAGCCGCCCCTGCGCCAGCAGCCGCCGGCGCCACAACTGGGCAGCGATCACCGGCACCACGATATACAGCAGAACCGACAGCAGCAGCGTATCCCAAGGCACGGTAATCGCGGACAATCCCAGCAGAATCCCGACCACCGGCGCGAACGCCACCACCATGATGGCGTCGTTCAGCGCCACCTGACTGAGAGTGAAGTTCGCATCACCTTCGGCCAGCCCGGACCAGACGAACACCATCGCCGTGCAGGGTGCCGCACCGAGCAGGATCAGGCCGGCGATATAGCTGTCGATCTGCGCCTCCGGCAGCCATGGGCGGAACATTATGCCGATGAACAGCCAGCCGAGTGCCGCCATCGAGAACGGCTTGATCAGCCAGTTGACCCCGAGCGTTACCGCGATGCCGCGCCAGTGCCGCGCCACCTGACCGATGGCGCCGAAATCCACCCGCAGCAGCATCGGCACGATCATCAGCCAGATCAGCACCGCCACCGGAATGTTCACGCTGGCCAGGTTCATCGTCCCGAGCAGGTGGAACGGCGCGGGTACTATAGTACCCAAACCGATGCCGACGACGATGCAAAGCGCCACCCAAAGGGTCAAAAATCGCTCGAAAAATCCGATTCCGGCGCGCGTTTCGGTCATGCGGAGGGGTTAAAATCCGGGGCTGGAGGAGGCCGATTCATGGCTCAAAACGGGTGATAGGTATGCGTTATCATTATTCGATATCGAAGTATCAGACTCACGGGTCGCGGCTCATCCCCTTCGCCGCCAGCTCGGCCAGATAGTCCTGCCATTTGTGCGCCTGGTTGCGGCCGAGCTCGTGCAGATAATCCCACGAGTAGATGCCGGTGTCGTGCCGGTCGTCGAACACGATGCGGATGGCGTAGTTGCCCACCGGCTCCACCGCGGTGATGCCGACATGGCGGCGGCCGGCGACGGTGCGGCGCTGCGACGGATCGTGGCCCTGCACCTCGGCGCTGGGGCTCTCGACCCGCAGATATTCCGCCGGCAGGCTGAACCGCGCGCCGTCATCGAAATCCAGTTCCAGTCGCTTCTCGGCGCGGCGCAGGCGGATTTCCGTCGGTGTCGCCATCACGCATCGTCCAGCTTGCGGGCTTCCTCGGGCAGCATGATCGGGATGCCGTCGCGAATCGGATAGGCCAAACCGGCGGCTTTGCTGATCAGTTCACCGCGCGCGCGATCATAGACCAGCGGCTGCTTGGTCAGCGGGCAGACCAGGATTTCCAGCAGCCGCGGATCGACCGGGGACGCAACAGGCGGGGTCGGGGCAGGATCGGCATCGGACATGGCAGGCTCCGGGAGATGCGGGGTGGGGTCAGCTTGGCTGCGGCGCATCATCGGCGGGTGCGGCGTGGCTGTCGATACGCAGCAGCGTCAGCAGGGTATTGGCGCGCGCGGCCGGGGTCGGCGCCTCCAGCAGCGCCTGCTTTTCCAGCGGCTCGAACGGGCAGACCATGGCCAGCGTGATGACCACCTGGTCATCCGCCATTTTGGCGATGGAGTCCCAGTTGGCATCGATGCCATGCCGCGCGAAGTAGCCGCGCAACGCCTCGGTCAGCGCGGTGCGGTCGAGCGTGAGCGGCGGCTGCGGCGCCAGATCGTCGGCGAAGGCGGAGAATTCGCCGCGCAGCCGCCGGTAGCCGTGCCGCATCGCCAGTTCCTCGACCACCGTGAAGCGGATCAGGCCGGAGAGGGTGATCAGGTAGCGGCCATCATCGGTTTCGCTGAACGCCGACAGCCGGCCCAGGCAGCCGACGCGATACAATGCCGGGCCGTTCGGCCCCTCCGCCCGGCCGGCATCGGGCTGGATCATCGCGAACCGCCGGCCGTTGGCCAGCGCGTCGTCGACCAGCGCCAGGTAGCGCGGCTCGAAGATGTTCAGCGGCAGCCTGCCGCCCGGCAGCAGCAGCGCGCCGGCCAGCGGGAAGGCCGGAAAGCTATCCGGCAGGTCTTCCAGCCGAGGGCGCGCCGCGGCCATTACCTGAACAGCAGCGCCGAGAGCTTGCGGCGGGCAGCCATGGTGGCCTCGTCGTCGAGCCCCCAGGCCTCGAAGAATTTCAGCAATTGCAGCCGCGCCGCGTCGTTGTTCCAGGCGCGGTCGCGGCGGATGATCTCCAGCAGCGCCTCGGCCGCCTCCTCGTGACGGTCCAGCGCGTTCATCGCGGTGGCCAGGTCGTAGCGGGCCTGGTGGTCGGCCGGGTCGGCCGCCAGCCGGGCCTGGTAGCTGGCCAGTTCGGACGCCGCCTTGCGGCCCTCCACGGCGAGCGTGAGGGCGCTGCGGGCGCCGGCAATTTCGGCGTGCTCGGCGATCTTGGCCGGCACCCCGGCCAGCGCCTCCTGCGCCTGCTCATCCTGGCCGAGGGCCAGCAGCGCGCGGATCAGCCCGCCCCAGGCCTCGGGGTTCTCCGGCTCCTGCTGCAGCGCCGCGCTGAAGCCCTCGCCGGCCTGCTGCGCCTCGCCGGCCTCCAGCGCCGCCTTGGCCTCGGCGATCATCTCGGTCACCGGCATGGCGCCGCCGGCCGCCTTCAGCAACGCCTCGACGAAGCGCTTGACCTCGGACTCCGGCTGCGCGCCCTGGAAGATGTCGGCGATCTGGCCCTGCCAGAACGCGGCGACGGTGGGCACCGATTGCAGCGGCAGGCCGAGCTGGGTGAGCTGCTGCACCAGGCCGCGATTCTTGTCGATGTCGATCTTGACCAGCTTCACCCGGCCGCCGGCGGCGCGCACCACCTTCTCCAGCGTCGGGGTCAACTGCTTGCACGGGCCGCACCAGGTGGCCCAGAAATCCACCAGCACCGGAACGGCGCGCGACGCCTCGATGACATCCTGCATGAAGCTGGCCTGATCGCCGTCGACGATCAGGGAGTCGGCGCCAGCGGCACCTGGCTGCTGGCCGATAATGGTCTCCATGGAAAAGCGCCCTCGTCTTGTTCTGGTGGTCAGAGGTAGATGTTGCCGCGGAACGCTGGCACAAGCCATGAAACGCGCCGGTGGGCAAGTCTGGGCTGCGCGCGAGGCTGGCTGCAGCCTCTTGCGTTCGGCCGAAATCCCGCATAGAAGGCCGGCCTCCGCTGCTGACGGAGACGGAGCGCGGGCGTAGCTCAGGGGTAGAGCACAACCTTGCCAAGGTTGGGGTCGTGGGTTCGAATCCCATCGCCCGCTCCAGTCGCCATTCCATGACAATGTCTCCCGGCCGGTCCGGTGCCCGGAAAGCCCCAGGTTTCCTGCGCTTTTGCGCGGATAGCTTGGGGGTGCCAGAGGTGCAACGAACGCTGCTTTGGCTCTCCGGAGGGTCAACTCTCTCCGGAGCTTGGGGGTAGGCCGATTCACCCCCAAGGTCTATGTTGTTGTAATCGGCTGTATTCTCATTTAATGATCTTAGTTAGTTTCG
>DATJEA010000245.1:0-4697 GCA_035497095.1 Acetobacteraceae bacterium
ATCGTCGCCACCATGCCGGGTGCGGCCGGGGTGTTCGCGGCGCGCGGCATCGATTTCTGCTGTAGCGGCGACCAGACGCTGGCCGAGGCGGTGGAGCGCAGGCAGCTCGATGCCGGGGCGCTGCTGGGGGCGCTGGCGGCCGGCGGGCCGGCGGGCGAGCCGATGCTGCTGGCCGACAGCGCGCCCTCGGCCGAGCTGATCGAGCATATCAAGACCCGCTATCACGTGGTGCATCTGCAGGAGTTGCAGGGGCTGATCCCGCTGGCCGAGACCATCGAGGCGGTGCATCGCCAGCACCCCGCCGCGCCGGCCGGCCTGGCCGCGGTGCTGGCCCGGCTGCGCGCCGAGATGGTGCTGCATCAGAAGCGCGAGGAAGTGGTGCTGTTCCCGATGATGCTGGCCGGCGGCGGGCCGATGATCGCGGCGGCGATCGCCACCATGCGCTCCGAGCACGACGGCCACGGCGCGGCGCTGGTCGAGATCGACCGGCTGACCCATGACCGCAGCGTGCCGGAGGATGGCTGCCGCAGTTGGCGCGCGCTGTGTGCCGCGCTGACCAAGCTGCATGACGACATGGTCACCCACATCCATCTGGAGAACAACATCCTGTTCCCCCGCTTCGCCGCCGCCGCTTGAGTTAGCTGCGTTCCAGCAGCTCGATCGACACCCCGTCCGGCGCGCGCAGGAAGGCGATGCGGGTGCCTGGGCGAATGGTGGTCGGCTCCATGGTGAATACCGCACCCTTGGCCTTCAGCTCGGCCACCACCGCGTCGATGCCGGTGACGCTGAGGCCGAAATGGTCGAGGCCGCGATAGGGTGAGCTTGGCGCCGGCGCGACCTTGTCGGCCGGGCCGACCGGGGCGATGAATACGTTCATGCCGCCCAGTTTCAGGTCGATGCGCGGCTTGCCGCCGGGCTCGCTGCGTCGCACCTCGGCGCCGAACATCTTGTTGTAGAACGCCGCCGTGCCCTCGGGGTCGGCGGTGCGCAGATGGATGTGGTCGTAGCTGAACGTGGCCATTGGCGATCTCCCGGTATGCGGCGCCATGATGCTAGGCCGCGGCGGCGCGGCCGGCCAGGGCGGGGGGGCCGGGCATCGCCTCCGAGGCCAGCCAGTTCGGCATACCGGCGGCCAGGCCCGGCATCTCCTGCGGCTTGCGCACCACCCGCGCGCTGGTGGAACTGGTGGCCCGGCGCATGCCCGCATGGGGCTGATCAACGAGGTGGTGCCGCTCGCGGGGCTCGATGCGCGGGTGATGGCGCTGGCCGCCAGCATCGCCGCCTGCTTCGACAGCGCCGACTACAACGAGGGGCGGGCCGCGTTCCGGGCCAGGCGCCGGCCGGTGTTCCGCGGCCGGTAGCCGGCCCAGCCCAGCCCGAGCAGGCCGACCGCGAGCAACAGCGCCGAGTCCGGCTCCGGCACCGCGAATGGCGAGCTGGAGTCCAGCATCGGCGCGCCGCTGCGGGGGGCCAGGGTGTTGCTGCTCACCGTATCGACGGGTGGATCGGCGCCGAGCGTGCCGAAGCCATACAGCGCGTTGCCGGTGACGGTGATCGGGTAGGCATGGCCGTTCGCGTCTGTGCTCTGGTTCAGCACTGCCCGGCCGCCGGCCGCCCGGTCATTGATCATCACATTGTTCTGTACCAGCAGGCTGGAGCCGGGCATGCTGGGCGGGTTCTCGCCGCCGAAATGGATGGCACTGCTGTTGGGTGCGGCCGCGCCTTTCTCGATGGTGTTGCCGGTGATCGTCACCACGCCGCCATTCGGAACGTCGATGCTGTAGCTGGTTTCGGCGGTCGGGCCGTCCTGGATGCGGTTGTCGGTGATGGTGGTCACCGCCGCCCGGCTCTTGATCTCGTGGCCGCCCAGCGCGTCATGGATATAGCTGCCGGTGATGGTGAGGCTGGCGGCGGCGCCGACATAGATGTTGTGGTCCAAGCCATAGCCCGGCGTGCCGACGCCGCCGTTATGGTCGATCTCCGAATTGGTGATGGTGATCGCCCCGGTGGTGCCGGTCAGGATGCCTTCCTGGTTGTCGTGGATCCAGCTATGCGACACCGAGAGCGCGCCGTTGCCACTCTCGAACAGGATGCCGGCGCCGTTGTAATGGCCGACGCCGTTGGCAGCGCCGGAGATATCAAGGTTGATCACGGTGAGATCGGCATTCGCCCCACCCTGCACATTGAGGATCGCCCGGCCGTTCGGCGGCAGCGGGTTCGGCGTGCGCAACTGCGCCATGCCGCCCATCGCCTCGATGGTCAGCGAATGGGTGATGTCGGGAAAATCCTCGACATAAAGGCCGGGGCTGAGTTGCAGCGTATCGCCGGGCTGCGAGGCGGTGATCGCCAGGGAGAGCGTGGCGTAGAGTGCCGCCGCGCCCACGGTGAGGATGCTCATCGGCCCACCTGCTGAAATTCCAGAAAGCATGAAGAGGCGTCGCGCGCCGAGCTTATCCGGCGCCGCGGCCGTCACGCAACCGCAATGTGCATCCCAGGGGTTCACCTGCGTCGGCGGCCATGCGACTGTCCGGCGCATGAATGCGGGGAGACGCGGCATGGCGCGGATGACGGGTGGCGAGGCGATCGTCGATGGGCTGCTGCGGCACGGCATCGATACGGTGTTCGGCCTGCCCGGCGTGCAGACCTATGGGCTGTTCGACGCCTTCGCGCGCAATTCCAACCGGCTGCGGCTGATCAACGCCCGCCACGAGCAGACCACCGCCTATATGGCGCTCGGCTATGCCTGCGCCACCGGCCGGCCGGCCGCCTATGCCGTGGTGCCGGGGCCGGGGGTGCTCAACACCACGGCCGCGCTGGCCACCGCCTGGGGGGTGAACGCGCCGGTGCTGTGCCTCACCGGCCAGGTGCCGAGCGGCATGATCGGCCGCGGCCGCGGCCAGTTGCACGAACTGCCGGACCAGCTCGCCACGCTGCGCACCCTGCTGAAATCCGCCGAACGCATCGAGCACCCGACCGACGCGCCGCGCCTGATGGCCAACGCCTTCCAGCAGATGTGCTCCGGCCGCCGTGGCCCGGTCTCGGTCGAGATGCCGTGGGACCAGTTCACCGCAACCGCCGAAGTGACCCCGCAAGACCCGCTGCCGCCGCACGCCAACCCGGTGCCGGACCCGGACAAGATCGCCAGGCTGGCCGCGCAGGCGAAAGCCGCCCGCAAGCCGATGATCTGGGTCGGCGGCGGCGCGCTGGACGCCGGGCCGGAAATCCAGGCGCTGGCCGAACGGCTCGGCGCCCCGGTGGTGTCGTTCCGCTCCGGCCGCGGCATCGTCTCGGACCGCCACAAACTCGCGATGACCGTCGCCTCGGCGTACCGGCTGTGGGCCGAGACCGACCTGCTGATCGGCTTCGGCAGCCGGCTCGAGGTGTGCCTCGGCCGCTGGGGCAAGCGCCCGGCCAATCTCGCCGTCGCCCGCTTCGATATCGACCCGGTGGAGATGCGCCGCCTGGCGGTCGATACCGGCATCGTCGCCGACGCGGCGGACGGCGCCCGCGCGCTGCTCGCCGCCATCGGGCCGGGCGCCCCGGCCGCCGGCCGCGCCGAGGCGATCGCCAGCGCCAAGGCCGCCACCGCCACCGCGATCGAGGCGGTGCAGCCGCAACTCTCCTATCTGCAGGCGATCCGCGACGTGCTGCCCGATGACGGCATCTTCTGCGACGAGATGACCCAGGTCGGCTATGCCTCGTGGTTCGGCTTTCCGGTCTACCACCCGCGCGGCCTGATCACCTCGGGCTTCTCCGGCACGCTCGGCGCCGGCTTCCCCACAGCACTCGGCGTCAAGGTCGCCCACCCCAACCGGGTGGTGGTCTCGGTCACCGGCGATGGCGGCTTCCTGTTCGGTGGCACCGAGCTTGCCACCGCGATGCAGCACGGCATCAACCTGATCACCATCCTGTTCAACAACAACGCCTACGGCAACGTGCTACGCGACCAGAAGCGGCTGTTCGAGGGCCGTGATTCCGGCTCCGCGCTGGTCAACCCCGACTTCCAGGCGTTCGGCCGCAGTTTCGGCGTCCGCACCTGGCACGCAGCGGACGCGGAGGGCCTGCGGACCGCGCTGCGCGAGTCGATCGCGGCCAATGTGCCGTCACTGATCGAGGTGACCACGGATATTGCCGTCGAAACGGCGCCTTGGGAGTTCATTTCGCCGGGCAGAGGGTAAGCAAGCAAGCGGCGCTCTTTTGTAAAAAAGCGCGCAAAAAACTTCATCCGCCTTGCAACGTCGGGCGGGCGGAGAGGGCGGAGCCTCCAACCCCCAGCGCGCGAAGCGCCGTCACAAAGTTTTTTTGCTTCTTTTTGTTCACAAAAAGAAGACCTTCCTTGCTTCTCTCCCTGGGCACCAACATGCAGCGCGATAAGAGCCAAAAACTTCGTCCATCTGGCAATGCAGCCGGCGGGCGCATGGCGAGGGGGAACGGCTGCGGCTCGCCGTCTCTACCGTGGCCCGATGCTCTCCCATTATGCGCAGTTTGCCGCCGCATGGTGGGGTCAGGGGGGCGAGGCGCCTCAATCTGTCCCTCGACCTTCGGCGCATCGCTACCCTCTGGCTCCGGACTCTCAGCGGGATCGCCTCGCCCATCGTCCCGACGGGAACGACACGGCATCCGCCGTCGTCAGGCGGAGACTTGAGCGCCTCTTGTCATGCGGCGGCTGTGGATGCCGTGGCTTGCCTGCCCCAACC
>DATJEA010000246.1:0-2299 GCA_035497095.1 Acetobacteraceae bacterium
TCGTTCGTGGTGAATAACTACCTGCTGGGCAACGACCCCTTCCCGTTCGACCTGCTCTACTGGAACAGCGACTCCACCCGCATGCCGGCCAGGATGCACAGCTTCTATCTGCGCAATATGTATCAGGAGAACCTGCTGGCCCAGCCGGGCGGCATCAGCCTCGCCGACACGCCGATCGATCTGGCAAAAGTGAAGGTGCCGGCTTACTTCCTGTCCACCCGCGAGGACCACATCGCGCCGTGGAAGAGCACCTATCACGGCACCCATCTGCTGAAGGGCAAGAATCGCTTCGTGCTGGCGGCGTCCGGGCATATCGCCGGCGTGGTCAACCCGCCCGATGGCGGCAAATACAGCCACTGGATCAACCCCGAACTGCCCGACGACCCGGAGGCGTGGTTCCACGGCGCCACCGAGATCGCCGGGTCATGGTGGCCGGACTGGCAGCGCTGGATCACCGCGCTCGACAAGAAGATGGTCAAGGCGCGCGAGCCCGGTGACGGCAAGCTGGCGCCGATCGAGGATGCGCCGGGCAGCTACGTGAAAGTGCTGCTGAACTGAAAAAACCGGTCCGATTCGGGTAAAAACCGCCGCCTGGGGGCTGCCTCAGGCGGCGGTTTTTCGGCGCCGATTCGGGCGATCTGTCACCCGATATAACTATTCGACGTCGAACGATTTTTCCGGCACCACATCGCGCAGCCGGCGGCGGCCGATCGGGCGGATTTCGAGCTTCGGCACCATGGCGCGAATCTCGGCCTGGAAGGTGGCGCGCTGTTCGTGGATGCTGGCGATCACCGGGCCCATCGGGATGCCGAGATCGACCAGCAGCGCCTCGGCCACCTGCAGGCTGGCCTCGATGGTCTCGGGCACCGCATCGGTGGCGCCGGCAGCATAGAGTTGCGCCGCGTGGCCGCCGTCGCGGGCGCGGGCGACGATCAGCAATTCGCTGCGCTCGGCGCGGGCGGCGGCGACCAGGCGGTCGGCCGCACCGCGGTCGGTCATGGTCACCACCAGCGCCCGGGCCTCGGCCACGCCGAGGCGGTGCAGCATTTCGATGCGGGTGACATCGCCCCATGAGACCGGGCGGCCGAGCCGGCGCTGGCTGGCCACGCGGTCGGCATCGTTGTCGATCGCGATGTAGGAAATCTTGTGCGTTTCCAGCAGGATGGCGACGGTTTCTCCGACCCGGCCGAAGCCGGCGATGATCACATGCGGGGCATCGCCGAACGGCAATGGCGCCGCCAGCGCCGGGTCGACCGGCGGCGCCAGACGCTCTGCGACGCTGCGGCCGGCGCGGGAAAGCAATGGAATCAGCCCCATGGTGATCGCGGCGACGCTGAGCGCCTGACCGGTCAATCCGGCCGGCAGCAGCCCGTTGGCCAACGCCAGGCCGAGGATCACGAAGCCGAACTCGCCGCCCGGCGCCAGCAGCAGCCCGACCTGCACGCCGCTGGCCCGGCGCAGGCCGAACAGCCGGGTGAGCGGCAGCAGCACCGCGAGCTTGGCCAGCACCAGCACCACCACGCCAGCGAGCAACGGCAATGGGTTGGCCAGCAGCGCCGGCAGCGACAGGCTCATGCCGACCGAGATCAAAAACACGCCGAGCAGCAGGCCCTTGAACGGCTCGATGGTGACCTCGATCTGGCGACGGAATTCGGTCTCCGCCAGCAGCATCCCGGCGAGCAGCGCGCCCATCGCCATCGACAGCCCGGCCGCCGCGGTGGCCAGCCCGGTGGCCAGGATCACCAGCAGGCAGGCGGCCATGAACAGTTCCGGGCTGGCGGTGCGCGCCACGCTGCGGAACAGCGGCCGCAGCGCCAGCCGGCCGAACACGATCAGCGCCACCACCACCGGCACCGCCTGCGCCAGGGCTGTGAGCAGCGGCCCCCAGTCGGCATTATGCTGGCCGAGCAGGCTGATCACGAACAGGATCGGCACTGCCAGCAGGTCCTGGAAGATCAGCACCGCGAGGCAGCCGCGGCCGACCGTGCCGGCCAGCCGGTGCTCGCCGGCCAGCACCTGCATCACCACCGCGGTGCTTGACATGGACAGCGCGATGCCGAGCAGCCAGGCGGACATCGGGGGCAGCCCCGCCAGCATCGCCAGCAGCGCCAGCAGCAGCGTGGACAACGCCACCTGCAACGCGCCGAGGCCGAACACCAGCCGGCGCATCACCAGCAGCCGGTCGAACGACAATTCCAGCCCGATCATGAACATCAGCGTCACCACGCCGAGATCGGCGATCGGCGCGATGCCCTCCGGATCGGCGATGATCACCGCCTCCAGCCAGGCCGGCCGGCCG
>DATJEA010000247.1:0-3764 GCA_035497095.1 Acetobacteraceae bacterium
CAGACCGGCGGCTGCATCGTCGCCGTCACCGAAGTGCCGCACGACCAGACCTACCGCTACGGCATCCTCGATATCGGCGCCGATGACGGCCGCCTGGTGGAGGTGAAAGGCCTGGTCGAGAAACCGAAACCCGCCGACGCCCCCTCCGACCTGTCGATCATCGGCCGCTACGTGCTGCGCCCGGAAGTGATGGGCTTTCTCTCCCGCATGGAACGCGGCGCCGGCAACGAGGTGCAACTGACCGACGCGATGGCCAAGCTGATCGGCCAGGTGCCATTCCACGGCCTGCGCTACGAAGGCCGCCGCTTCGACTGCGGCGACAAGGTCGGCTTCCTCGAAGCGCAGATCGCCTTCGCCCTGGTGCGGCCCGATCTGGGGCCGGCGGTGCGGGCGTTTCTGAAAGGATATTGTAAGGATATTTTCGATAAGTAAGTGTTCTTTTTTGTAAAAAAGAACCAAAAAACTTTCATTCGCCTTGCAGCACCGGTGCCGCGGAGATACCGGAGTCTCCAAAACGAATGAAAAGTTTTTTTGCTTCTTTTTGTTCACAAAAAGAAGAGTCTTCCTTACTTCTCTAACAGCGAGCACCCCATGGCCGCCTTCCAGCACACCTTCGACCCCACCACCCTGCGCGAGTACGACATTCGCGGCATCGTGGCCAAAACCCTGCATGACGCCGACGCCTATGCCATCGGCCGCTGCTTCGGCAGCGTCGTCGTCCGCGCCGCCGAGGCGCAGCGGATCCTGCCCACCGTCGCCGTCGGCTATGACGGAAGGCTGTCCTCGCCGGGGCTGGAGCGGGCGCTGGTCCGTGGCCTGATGGCCAGCGGCGTGGACGTGCTGCGGGTCGGCCTTGGCCCGACGCCGATGCTGTACTACGCCGCCACGGTGCGCGACTGCGGCGGCGCCATCATGCTCACCGGCAGCCACAACCCGCCCGACTATAACGGCTTCAAGATGGTGCTCGCCGGCCGCCCGTTCTTCGGCAAGGACATATTGGAAATCGGCCGCATGGCCTCGGCCGGCGACGTGGTGCCCGAAGGCGGCGGCACCGAAATGCTGATCGACGTGATGGACGATTACGTCGCCCGCCTGGCGCAGGACTGGGACGGCGGCGACCGCGCGCTGAACGTGGTCTGGGACAACGGCAACGGCGCCGCCGGCGAGGCCATCCAGCGCCTGGTGAAACTGCTGCCCGGCCACCACACCGTGCTGTTCCCCGAGATCGACGGCCGCTTCCCCAACCACCATCCCGACCCCACGGTGGCGAAAAACCTCGAAGCGCTGATCGCCGCCGTCCGCGCCCAGGGTGCCGATCTCGGCATCGCGTTCGACGGCGACGCCGACCGCATCGGCGTGGTCGACGACCAGGGCACCATGATCTACGGCGACCAGTTGCTGGTGGTGCTGGCCCGCGACCTGCTGGCCAAATACCCCGGCGAGACCATCATCGCCGACGTCAAGGCCAGCCAGGTGCTGTTCGACGAAGTGGCCCGCGCCGGCGGCAAGCCGGAAATGTGGAAGACCGGCCACAGCCTGATCAAGGCCCGCATGGCGGAAACCGGCTGCAAGCTGGCCGGCGAGATGAGCGGCCACATCTTCTTCAAGGACCGCTGGTACGGCTTCGACGACGCACTCTACGCCGGTGTCCGCCTGCTCGGCATCGTCGCCCGCATGGACAGCAAACTCTCCACCGTCCGCGCCGCCCTGCCGCAGGTGGTGAACACCCCGGAACTGCGCTTCGATTGCGACGACCGGCGCAAATTCGAGGTGGTCGCGGAAGTCGCCGCCCGCCTCGCCGCCGACGGCGCAAAGCTCTCGGACATCGACGGCGTGCGCGTGCAAACCGATGACGGCTGGTGGCTGCTGCGCGCCTCCAACACCCAGGCGGTGCTGGGCGCCCGCGCCGAAGCCTCCACGCCCGAGGGCCTGGAACGCCTGAAGGCGGCGCTGGTGGCGCAGTTGGCGGCCTCCGGGCTGGAGGCGCCGGACTTCTCCGGGGAGAACGCCGGGCATTAAGGCAGGCGCTTCTTTTTGTGAACAAAAAGAAGATCTTCCTGTCTTCCTTGACCCCCTCCTCTCACGCGCCGAAACTCCCCGAAAATCGGGGAAACGGCATGGATCAGGCAACGAAGGCGACCCCGCTGGCCAGGGCGCAACTGCTAGCCCCACTGGTGGCCGCAGCCGCCGACCGGATCGAGGCGGGGCGGGAGTTGCCGCCCGATCTGCTCGATGCGCTGCACGACGCCGCCCTCTTCCGCACCCTGCTGCCGCGCGCGTTCGGCGGCGACGAGGCGCGGCTGTCCGAGCATGTCCAGGTGCTGGAGGCCATCGCCGCCGCCGATGCCTCCACCGCCTGGTGCCTCGGCCAGGCCGCCGGCTGCGCGATGGCCGCGGCCTATCTGGCGCCGGAGGCGGCGCAGCAGGTCTGGGGCGACCGGCGCGCGGTGCTGGCCTGGGGCCAGGCTGGGCCGGATGCGCGGGCCGAGCCGGTGGCCGGCGGATTTCGCGTCAGCGGTCACTGGAATTTCGCCAGCGGCGGCCGGCATGCCACCTGGTTCGGCGGCCATTGCAAACTGGCGCAGCCAGAGGGGCCGCCGTTGGAATGGACCATGCTGATCCCGGCGGCGCAGGCCAGCCTCACCGACACCTGGCAGGTGCTGGGCCTGCGCGGCACCGGCAGCGACACCTACGCGGTGCACGACCTGTTCGTGCCGACCGCGTTCGCGCTGCGCCGCGACGTGCCGGAACTGCGCCACCAGCACGGCACGCTGTATCAGTTCAGCACCACGCACGCCTATGCCTCGGGCTTCGCCGGCGTGGCGCTCGGCATCGCGCGCGCCATGCTGACGGCGTTTCTCGGCCTCGCCGGCAGCAAGACCCCCGGCGGTTCCAGCCGCGCGTTGCGTGACAGCCCGTTGTTACAGCGCGACATTGCCGTCGCCGAAGCCAGGCTGCGCGCCGCCCGCACCCTGCTGCTGACCACGCTGGACGAGGCATGGGAGCATGTCGCGGCCGGCGGCGCGCTGGATGTCGATCGCCGCATGAGCATCAGGCTGGCCAGCACCTACGCCACGCAGCAGGCGCGCGAGGTGGTCGATATGTGCTGGCAGGAGGCCGGCGCCACGGCGATCTTCCAGTCCGGCCCGTTCGAGCGGCGGTTCCGCGACATGCACAGCGTGACGCAGCAGGTGCAGGCCCGCAGCAGTCATTTCGAGACCGTTGGCCAGCACCTGCTCGGCCTGCAACCGCCGCTACGCTTCGTCTGAGCGCAGCCCGCGCAACCGGCCGATATCGGCCACCATCCGCGCCGGCTGACCCGGCGCCGGCAGGTTCTCCACCTTCAGCAGCGGCGAATCGCCAGTCAACTGCCGCGCGAAATCGCCAAGCGTAACCCCTTGGCCGGATGCAATATTCATCGCGCCATTCAACTCACTGGCAACCAGCGCCGCCAGCGCCGCCCCGGCCTCCTCCACCCGCATCATGTCCCGCACCAGCCCGCCATGCCGCACCAGCGCCGGCCTGCCCTCGGCCAGCGGCCGGGTGATCGAGGGCACGAAGCGCGCCGGGTGCTCGCCCGGCCCGAACAGATGAAACAGCCGCGCCCAGGCGAAGCCGATGCCGGCCTCGACGCAGAACGCCTCCAGCAAGGTTGCAGTTGCCAGCTTGGCTTTGCCGTACAGCGTATCCGGCCGCGCGGCATCGCATTCCGCCCGATCGGCGGCGCCGCCATCGGTCCAGTCATACTCGGCGCAACTGCCGAT
>DATJEA010000248.1:0-45938 GCA_035497095.1 Acetobacteraceae bacterium
TGCCGTCTTCGGGACTCATGACATGGCCTCCTGCAGACGTGGATAGGTGCGGCGGGGGTTGTCGACCAGCACGCGGCGGCGCGCTGCTTCGGGAAAGCCGGCGGGGAACGCCTCGGTGCCGTCGAACTGGGCGTGCGGGTAGTCGGTGGAGAACAGCAGCATATCGTCGCTGCCGATCTGCTCCAGCACCACCGCCATGTCGGCGGGGTCCGGCGGCGCGTCGGTGGGTTGCAGGGTAAAGCGAATATGCTCGCGCATGATCTCGGCCGGCGGGCGGTCCACCCAGGGCACCTCGGCGCGCACGCCGCGCCAGGTCTTGTTGGCCCGCCACATGAAATTCGGCAGCCAGGTGAAGCCGGTCTCGATGCCGACCACCTTCAGCGTGGGGAACTTGGCGAACACGCCCTCGTGGATCAGGTTCAGGATCTGCGACTGGAAGGCCTGCGCGTTCAGCGCGTAGTCCTCCAGATGGTAGGAGGGCCAGCCGTTGCTGCTGGTGGCGTGGCGCGCGGCGCTGCCGGCATGCACGCCGATCGCCAGGCCGTGCCGTTCGGCGGCGGCGTAGATCGGCCAGTAGTGCCGGCGGCCCAGCGGCGCGTCGCCCATCGCCAGGAACAGCACCTGGACGAAGCGCTTATCGGCGGCCAGCCGCTCTATCTCGTCCACCGCGAGTTCGGCGTTCTCCACCGCGACGGTCATCGAGGCGCGCAGCCGGGGCTCGCGGTCCAGCCATTCGGCGATCAGCCAGTCATTGATCGCCCGCGCCACCGCGGCGGCGAAATGGTCGTTGAACAGCGCCTGCGCGCCATAGAGCGGGTTGCAGATCGCCAGCTGCGAGCCGAAGCCATCCAGCGCCTGGGCTTGGAGCATCTCCAGGCTGCTGCCCGGCTTGCCTTTTGCCGGCCGCCAGTCGGCACGGCCATGCGCCGGCACGCGCGACGGGAAGCTGGCGAGATCGAGCCCGTCGATACCGCGGACGGTGATCTGTTCGCGCCAATAGGGCTCGAAATACGGCAGCAACGCCGTCAGGCCCGGCACCGCGGGATGCACGTCGCAATCGATGCCACCAACGGTCGCGCTCATGAAACTTCCTTCCCGGAGCAGCGAGGCTACACGCCGGGCGAGACTGCGTCCACTGCCGCCCGACGCCGCCTAATCGGCCGCTGCGGTGCCCATTTTGTCGGCGAGCGTCGGCAGGGTGCGGCTGCGGGTGGGGGACAGCCAGTGTTGCAGGCGCTCCAGATACAGATAGATCACCGGGGTGGTGTAGAGCGTCAGCACCTGGCTCACCATCAGCCCGCCGACCATCGCGAAACCCAGCGGGCGGCGCAGTTCGGAGCCGGCGCCGGTGCCGAGCATCAACGGCAGGCCGCTGAACATCGCGGCGAAGGTGGTCATCATGATCGGCCGGAAGCGCAGCAGGCAGGCCTGGCGGATGGCGGCCCCCGGGGTCTGGCCGTCGCGGCGCTCGGCGGTGATGGCGAAATCGACCATCATGATACCGTTCTTTTTCACGATGCCGATCAGCAGCAGGATGCCGATGATGGCGATCACCGACAGGTCGTAGTGGAACAGCATCAGCATCAACAGCGCGCCGACACCGGCCGAGGGGATGGTGGACAGGATGGTCAGCGGCAGGATGTAGCTTTCGTACAACACGCCAAGGATGATGTAGACCGCAATGATCGCCGCGGCCAGCAGATAGGGCTGACTGGACAGCGAGGCCTGGAATGCCTGCGCGGTGCCCTGGAAGGTGGCTTGCAGCGAGACCGGCGTGCCGAGCTCGCGCATCGCCTTGTTGACCGCGGTGACCGCGTCGCCGAGCGCCGCACCCTGCGCCAGGTTGAACGACAAGGTAACGGCGGGGAATTGGCTCTGGTGGTTGATCGACAGCGGCGCCACGGTGCCGGGATCCACCGTGACGAAGGTGGAAAGCGGCACCGCCTGTCCGCTGCTCGACCGCACGTAGAGCTGGCTCAGCACCGACAGGTCACGCTGTAGATGCGGCAGCACCTCCAGGATGACGCTGTAGGTGTTGACCTGGGTGAAATACTGGGTCACCGGGCGCTGGCCGAGCGCGTCGTACAATGTATCGTCGATCGCCTGCGGCGAGATGCCGAAGCGGGCGGCGGCGTCGCGGTCGATCTTGAGTGTCGCCGTGGTGCCGCCGTCCTGCTGGTCGGTGGCGACGTCGCGCAGCATCGGCACGCTGCGCAGCTTGGCCAGCACCTTGGGCGCCCAGGCATAGAGTTCATGCGCATCGGCGTCCTGCAGCGTGTACTGATACTGGGTTTTCGAGGCGCGGCCGCCGACCCGGATATCCTGCGAGGCCTGCAGGAACAGTTGCGCGCCCTCGATCCTGGCCAGCTTCGGCCGCAGCCGGGCGATCACCTGGTCGGCCGTGGCGGTGCGCTCGCTGAACGGCTTCAGCGCGATGAAGAAGCGACCCTCGTTGCCGGTGCGTCCACCGACACCGGACCCCATGCTGGAGGAATAGGCGGCGATCGCCGGGTCGCTGAGCAGCACCTGGCCGAGCGCATCCATCCGCTTCTCCATCTCCTGGAACGAGATGTCCTGCGCCATCTGCGAGGTGCCGATCAGCACGCCGGTGTCCTGCTGCGGGAAGAACCCCTTGGGGATGATGACGAACAGGAAGCCGGTGAGGCAGACGGTGGCAAGGAACACCATCAGCGTGATGAAACTATGCTTCAGCGCCCGTTCCAGCGAGCGCCGATAGCCGTTCAGCGCCGCATTGAAAATGCCCTCGATCACCCGGTACGGCAGGCTGTGCGGCCCATGATCCTGGCGCATGAAGCGCGAGCACATCATCGGTGTGAGGGTAAGCGAGACGATGCCGGAGACGACGACGGCGATCGACAGGGTCATCGCGAATTCGCGGAACAGCCGGCCGATGATGCCGCTCATCAGCAACAGCGGGATGAACACCGCCACCAGCGAGCAGGTCATCGAGACGATGGTGAAGCCGATCTCGGACGCCCCTTTCAGGGCCGCCTCCATCGGTCGGTCGCCGGCCTCGATATGGCGGTAGATGTTCTCCAGCACCACGATCGCGTCGTCGACCACGAAGCCGACCGCGATGGTGAGCGCCATCAGCGAGATGTTGTCCAGGCTGTAGCCCATCACATACATCACCGCGAAGGTGCCGATCAGCGCAATCGGCACGGTGATGCTGGGGATGACGGTGGCCCAGAAATTGCGCAAAAACAGGAAGATCACCATCACCACCAGGCAGATGGTCAGCAGCATGGTGAACTGCACATCATCGACCGAGGCGCGGATGGTCTGGGTGCGGTCCATGATCTGCGAGACTTCGATCGATGGCGGGATCGAAGCCTTGAGCCGCGGTAATTCCGCCTCGATCCGCCCCACGGTATCGATCACGTTGGCGTCCGGCTGCTTGAAGATCACCAGTTGCACGCCGCGCTTGCCGTTCTGGTAGCCGGCGACGCGCAGATTATCCGCCGCCTCCACCGCCTGCCCGACGTCGCGCACCCGCACCGGGGCGCCGTTGCGATAGGCGAGGATCAGGTTGTTGTAGTCGGACGGCTTGGTGATCTGGTCGTTGGCGTAGATGGTATAGCTCCGCTGGCTGCCGTCGATCGTCCCTTTCGGGCTGTTGGCGGTGGCCGTCGCGATGGTGCTGCGCGCATCCTCCAGCGTGAGCCCCATCGCCGCCAGCTTGGAGGGGTCGAGCTGCACCCGGATGGCGCGGTTCTGCTGGCCGCTGATGAACACCTGCGCCACGCCGCTGATCTGGCTGATCTGCTGCGCGAGGATGTTGTTGGCATAGTCGTTGACATCGATCAGCGGCATCTCGTCGGACTGCACCGCCAGAATCAGGATCGGGCTGTCGGACGGATTGGATTTCCAGAACGTCGGCGGGTTCGGCAGATTGCGCGGCAGCGAGCCGGCGGCCGCCGTGATCTTGGCCTGGATGTCGAGCGCCGCGGCATCGATGTTGCGGTTGAGGTCGAACTGCACGGTAATCGCGGTCTGCCCGAGCACGCTCACCGAGGTCATCTGGTCGACGCCGGCAATCTGCGCGAAGCGGCGCTCCAGCGGCTGGGCGACCGCGGTCGCCATGGTCTCCGGGCTGGCGCCGGGGTAGCTCACCTGCACCTGGATGGTCGGAAAATCGACCTGCGGCAATGGCGCCACCGGCAGCAGCGGGTATGCCGCGATGCCTGCCAGCATGATCGCCGCCATCAGCAGCGAAGTCCCGACCGGGCGGCGAATGAAAGGGGCCGAAATGCTCATGCTGTCTCGCAACAACCGAAGGGACGGATCAGGCGGCAGGCAGGCTCAACTGTTATTCTTGGTAGCGACAATGCTCACCCGGGTGCCCTGGCGCAGCCGCGACTGGCCATTGACCACCACTTTCGCGCCGGTTTCCAACCCCTTGGCAATCACCGCCACATGGCCGTCATCCTCGGCCAGCTCGACGGTTTGCGCCACCACCGTCGAATCCGGCTGCACCAGGTAGACGAAGCGCCGCCCCTGCGCATGCTGCACCGCAACCGACGGCACCGTCAGCACATTCTTGCGGGTGCCCACCAGCACCTCGGCATTGACGAACTGGCCGGGCCAGAGCTTGTCATCGGCGTTGTCGAACAGCGCCTTCAGCTTGATGGTGCCGCTGCTGGGGTCGATCGCATTATCCACCGTCAGCAGCGTGCCGGTGCTGAGCCTGGTGGTGTTGTCTGCGGCGAAAGCGGTCACCGGCACGCCGCCGCCGCCGGCCCGGCTTCGCGCCAGCGCCGCCTGGACGGCAGGCAACTGCTGCTGCGGCAGCGAGAACACCACGGCGATCGGGTGGATCTGGCTGATCGTGACGATGCCGACGCCCGAGGTGTCGGCGAAGCGGACCACCGTGCCCGGGTCCATCTGGCGCAGGCCCATCCGGCCGTCGAACGGCGCGCGAATGGTGCAGTAGTCGACATTCAGCTTGGCCGCATCAATCGCCGCCTGGTCGGATTTGAGCTGCGCGGTCAGTTGCGTCACCGTCGCCGCCTGGGTGTCCACCGTGGCCTGCGGCGCGAAGCTGCGCTGCGCCAGTTGGATCGAGCGATTGAGGATCCGCTTGGCATCCGCCAGTTGCGCCTGGTCGGCGGCCAGCTTGGCGTTGGCCTGCTCCAGCGCCGCCTGGTATGGCCGCGCGTCAAGCTGCACGATCGGGGTGCCGGCCTTCACCTCCTGGCCCTCGGTGAACAGGAGCTTTTCTATGATGCCGTCGACCCGCGTGCGGATCAGCACCGACTGGTTGGCCTGCACGGCGCCGATATTGCGCAGCTCGATCGGCAGATCCTGGCGCACCGCCTCGGCAACGCTGACCGGCACGCCTTCCGCACCGCCCTGTGAACCACCTTGTGCCCGGGCCGTGGCCAAAGGAAATGCCGCCATCGTCGCCAATGGCAGCATCAATAGCGTCAGCATGCCGAGACGCGGCAGCTTTGGCCTGGAAAACAGACGGATCAAGGGCGTGCGATCCTCATGGCCGGCAGGTTTTCATGAAAGCGCAGGGGCGACCGGGCAAGCCGACTGCATTGCCGCGCCGGGCCGCTGGCGGCGCGCTGTGGTGCGGCGCCGCTGCGATTGACCAGCCGTAAGGCAGACCGCGGCTATCACGATCGAATCACCTCATCGCACGTTTTCGTGGTATTCTGCAACGCCATCTTCACGGTGTTACGCGGATGAAACCCGCACCGCGGCGGCGCCATCGCCGGGACTCAGATCGCTTCAAGAATTTTACGATGTAGCTTTAATATCGAACAGCAATCCATTGGCCGCCGCGGCAATATTGCGGTCAGATCAGCCGATCGCTCCCGATATCGGCACCCGGTTCATTCTGCGTTTGACGCCTCCGATCGCGATTGGATATGTTTCCGCTTCTGAACCGACCAGGAAACTATGGGCGGAAGGGGCATCGGATGGGGAAATTTGTCCGCGGCTTGCTCGGTGTGCTGGGTTTCCTGATCGGCATCGCGCTGATCGCCTGGGCCGGCCTGATGATCCAGGATTCACGCCATTTCCTGGCCACCGCCAAGACCACCACCGGCGTCGTCACCGATCTGCGGCTGGCCATCTCTCCCCGCTCCGCCCGTTTCTGCCCGATCGTGCGCTACACCGCCGAGGGCGCGGCGCATACCATCATCGGCCACGGCGGCAGCAATCCGCCGGCCTATTCGATCGGCGACGCGGTCGAGGTGATCTACCCGCCGGGCCACCCGCAGGCCGGCCGGCTCAGCGATTTCATCGATTTGTGGATGCTGCCGCTGATCCCCTGCGACCTCGGCCTGGTGCCGGTGCTGGCGACGCTGGGAACCGTGATCGCCACCCGCCGCCGCGGCCTCGCCAACAGCCCGCTGCACACCGGCCGGCGGATCGAGGCCAAGGTGACCGAGGTGGCCACCGACACCACCATGCAGCGCGACGGCATCCACCCGTTCCGCATCGAGGCTCAGTGGCTCGACCCCAGCATCAACCAGATCCGCCTGTTCAAGAGCGACCGCATCTGGTTCAACCCGACCGACTACATGCCGCCGGGCGGGAGAATCGGCGTGTTCATCGACCCGACCAACCCGAAGAAATATCACGTTGATATTTCGTTCATGCCCAAGCTGGCAACGTAAGCAATATCCTGATCGTCTGAAGACCCGAAATCTGCCCGGTGTCGGCTTTCGCCAGGCAGGATTCACAACAAGACGTAGAGACTGAGAGCAGCAAGCGAAGAAGATTCTCTTCTTCTTCTTCCTCTTCGCCTCTACGTCTCTTTGTGAATCCTGCCTGCTTGCCCGCCATCAGCGAACCGCGCCGCCGATGGCAGACTTTCAGATTCTCAGTCGAACAGAGTAAAGAGTCTTCCGCTTTCAAAAAGAAGCAAAAACTTCAATCCATGAAGTCGAGTCGCGGAGTCCCCGCACACCCCAACGAATAAAAAGTTTTTTTGCTTCTTTTTGTTCACAAAAAGAAGACCTTACTTAACTCGGCGCGACCCCCAAAGCCGCCCGAAACCGCGTGGTAAGATACGCCCCGTCGCGCGGCGGCAGGAAGCGGGTCACGTCCTCGGGCGAGATGCGGATGGTGGCGAACAGCGCCTCGCGGCGCAGCCGGGGGCGCAAAGCCTCGACGCTCGGCATGTCGGTGACGATTTCAGCGGCACTCCAGCCGCAGGCGCGCGCCATTGCCGCCAGGTCGGCGCCGAGTGCGGTATGGCTGGACTGGTGGCCGGTCTCGGCGAACTGGCCGTTGTCCAGCACCGCGATCGACAGGTTCGGCCGTTTGGCGGCAGCGACGGTGGCCAGCGAACCGAGGCCCATCAGCATCTCGCCGTCGCCGGTGATCACCAGCACGCGGCGCTTCGGCTGCGCGATGGCAAGGCCGAGCCCGATCATCAGCGCGCCGCCCATCGCGCCCCACAGATAGAAGTTCTCCGGCCGATCGCCGGCGGCACCGGCGTCATAGGTGGTGGAGCCGAGGCCGGTGACTACCAGCAACTCGCCGCCCGGGGTATCGGCGGTGTCCCGCAGCAGGCTCGCCACCACCTGGCGGCGATCCAGCAATGCATTGGCAAGATTGTTCATTTCACCCACACCTTGGCCCCGATCAGGCGTTGCGACAGCAGCACGGCCACCGGAATCGCGCAGTCATAGGCGAGCCTGGCGCTGGCGGCGACCAGTTCCACCACCTCGTCGGCCCGCTCGGCGCGGCGGATATGCACGCCGGCGGCCTGCAACACCGGCCCGGTGCTGCTGCCCATCGGCACCTGCCACGGGTTGAACTCGCCCCATTCGCCGCGCATCGTCACCAGGGTGAACAGCGGCATGCGGCAATGGATCGGCAGCGACAGCATGTTGATGGTGTTGCCGACGCCGCTCGACTGCATCAGCAACACGGCGCGGCTGCCGCCGAGATGCGCGCCGGCAGCCATCGCGACGCCCTCCTCCTCGGTGGTGAGCACCACCGCGGTCATCTCCGGGTCGGCATGGCTGCGGTCGATCAGCCGGGAGTGGCCGGCATCGGGCACGTAGCCCACCTGCCGCACGCCGGCATCTTTCAGGGCGGCATAGACACCGTCCTGCCAAGGTTCAGTGGTCATGAGGGTACTCCTTCTGCGGGCATCTTCCCGCAGCCTGCCTTGCGCGCAATCCCCCCCCGCCGTAATCCAGTGCGATCAGATGCTGCCGAGGACCGCATGATGGATCACGCTCCCGCCCGACCGGACGAGCATGCCGAGATCCGTGAGGAGGTGGCCAAGCTCTGCGCCGGCTTCCCAGGCGAATACTGGCGCAAGCTGGACGAGGTGCGCGGCTACCCCACCGAATTCGTCAACGCGCTGACCGAATCCGGCTATCTGGCCGCGCTGATCCCCGAGGAATATGGCGGCGCCGGGCTGCCACTGTCCGGCGCCGCGGCGATCCTGGAGACGGTGCAGGCAACTGGCTGCAACGGTGCCGCCTGCCATGCGCAGATGTACATCATGGGCACCATCCTGCGGCACGGCAACGAGGCGCAGAAGCGCACCTATCTGCCGAAGATCGCCACCGGCGAGTTGCGCTTGCAGGCGTTCGGCGTCACCGAGCCGACCAGCGGCACCGACACCACCAGCCTGCGCACCTTCGCCAAGAAGGAGGGCGATAAGTATATCGTCAACGGCCAGAAGGTGTGGACCAGCCGGGTGGAACATTCCGACCTGATGCTGTTGCTGGCGCGCACCACGCCGCGCGACCAGGTAAAGCGCAAGACCGAGGGGCTCTCGACCTTCATCGTCGACATGCGCACGGTGCTGGACAAGGGACTGACCATCCGGCCGATCCGCACCATGATGAACCACAACTCCTGCGAGGTGTTCTTCGACAATATGGAAGTGCCGGCCGAGAACCTGGTCGGCGTGGAAGGCAAGGGGTTCCGCTACATCCTCGACGGGATGAACGCCGAGCGACTGCTGATCGCCTCGGAATGTATCGGCGACGCCAAGTGGTTTACCGCAAAATCAACCGCCTACGCCAATGACCGCAAGGTGTTCGGCCGCCCGATCGGGCAGAACCAGGGCATTCAGTTCCCGATCGCCCGCGCCTATTCGCAGATGCGCGCCGCCGAGTTGCTGGTGCGCGAGGGTATCCGTAAATTCGATGCCGGCGAGCACTGTGGGGAGGAGGCCAACATGGGCAAGATGCTTGCCGCCGAGGCGAGTTGGGCCGCCGGCGAGGCCTGCATCCAGACCCATGGCGGCTTCGGATTCGCCGAGGAATACGACGTGGAACGCAAGTTCCGCGAAACCCGGCTGTACCAGGTGGCGCCGATCAGCACCAATCTGATCCTGTCCTACCTTGCCGAGCACGTGCTCGGCCTGCCCCGGAGTTACTAGCATGGGCCGCCCGCTGGAAGGGTTGCTGGTGCTGGCCATGGAGCAGGCGGTGGCGGCGCCGTACTGCTCGTCCCGCCTCGCCGATGCCGGCGCGCGGGTGATCAAGATCGAGCGGGCCGAGGGTGATTTCGCGCGCGGCTACGACCAGGCGGCGAAGGGCTCATCGAGCTACTTCGTCTGGCTCAACCGCGGCAAGCAGAGCCTGGTGGCGGATATCAAGAACCCGGACGACCTCGCGTTGCTGCTGAGGATCGCCGTCAAGGCCGATGTTTTCATTCAAAACCTGGCCCCAGGCGCGGCAGCGCGCGCCGGGCTGGGCAGCGACGAGTTGCGGGCGGCCAACCCCCGCCTGATCACCGTCGATATCTCCGGCTACGGCGATACCGGGCCGTATGCGTCGATGAAAGCCTATGACCTGCTGGTGCAGGCCGAATCCGGCATCGCCAGCATCACCGGCCACCCGGCCGGACCGGGCCGCATCGGCGTCTCGGCCTGCGACATCGCCTGCGGCATGGCGGCGCATGCCGGGGTGCTGGAGGCGCTGATCGAGCGCGGCATCACCGGCGTCGGCAAAGCCCTGAAGGTCAGCCTGTTCGACGGCATGGCGGACTGGATGAACGTGCCGCTGCTGTTCTGGGAGGGCACCGGCCGCGCGCCCGAGCGGATGGGTCTGGCGCATCCGTCGATCTGCCCATACGGCGCTTTTGCCACCAATGACGGCGCTCTGGTGCTGATTTCCATCCAAAATGAGCGCGAATGGGCCGATTTTTGCGCCAGATTCATGCTCGAACCGGCGCTGCCGCAGCGTCCCGGCTTCGAGACCAACGTGATCCGGGTGGGCAACCGGCCGGTGGTCGACGCGCATATCGCGGCGGTGTTCGCCACCCTGTCGCGCGACGAGGCCGCCGCCAGGCTGCGCGCCGCCAACACCGCCTATGGCTTCGTCAACGGCGTCGCCGAGTTCGCCCGCCACCCGGCGCTGCGGCGCATCGAGGTGCAGACGCCGGGCGGCAAGGTGGCAATCGCCGCACCGCCGGTGCTGACCGGGGACGGCCCGCCGACGCTCGGCCCGGTGCCGGCAATCGGCGCGCACAACGCGCTGATCCGCGCCGATTTCGCCGCGCCATGATCGGGAGAGTTCGTGTGATCCGCATCCTGTCACTGCTCGCCGTGCTGGCCGCCTTCGCTGTGCCGGCCGTGGCCCAGCCGGTCACCGGCCAGTTGACCCTCTACACCTCGCAACCGGACCGCGACGCCGCGCGCACCGTGGCGGCATTCCGCAAGGTGCAGCCCGGCGTGCAGGTGCAGATCTTCCGCTCCGGCACCACCGAGGTGATGAACAAGCTGCAGGCCGAGTTCACCGCCGGCGCGCCGCGCGCCGATGTGCTGCTGATCGCCGACGCGGTCAGCATGGAGCGGCTGAAGGCCGACCACCGGCTGAAGCCCGAACCGGGGCTCGACCTGTCGCATATCCCGGCCGGCGCCTATGACCAGGACCAGACCTATTTCGGCTCCAAGCTGATCACCACCGGCATCGTCTACAACATCGCCGCCAGCATGCAGCCGACCAGTTGGGCCGACCTGCTGAAGCCGGCCGCCAAAGGTCAGGTGGTGCTGCCCAGCCCGCTCTATTCCGGCGCCGCGGCGATCCATATGGCGGCGCTGCAATCGGCGCTCGGGCCGAACTATTACCAGGCGTTGGCGGCCAACGGCGCGGTGGCGATGAAGGGCAATGGCAGCATCATCACCGCGGTCGCCTCCGGCCAGGCGATGTATGGCTTCGTGGTCGACTTCATGGCGCTGAACGCCGAGGCCAAGGGCTCGCCGGTGCGCTTCGTGTTCCCCAAGGAAGGCGTCTCCGCGGTCACCGAGCCGGTGGCGGTGCTGGCCGGCACCAGGAACCCGGCCGCCGCGCGCGCCTTCGTCGCCTTCATCCTGTCCAAGGCCGGGCAGGATCTGGCGGTCAGCCAGGGCTATCTGCCGGTGCGCGACGATGTGGCGCCGCCGCACGGCTTCCCGAAGCTGGCCAGCGTGCATCTGCTGCCGCTCGACGTGCCGGCCGCGATCGCCGCCGATGCCGCCAACAAGAAGGCGTTCGCCGCGCTGTTCGGCGGCTGATGTCCTCCGGCGCGGCCTTGGCGCCAGGCCGGGCCGCCGGCACCGGCGTGGATGGCGGCGAGCGCGCGGTGCGCCTGGGGCTGGCGGCGTTCGTGGCGCTGGTGGCGTTCTGGCCGGTGGCGCGGCTGCTGGCCGAGGCGGTGGCGCCCGGCGGTCATCCCGGATTGCTCGTGCTGGCGCAGACCTGGGCGGCACCCGCCACCCGCATCGCCCTCGGACACACGCTGGTCGCCAGTGGGCTGGGCACGATACTCGCAACCCTGCTCGGCGCCGGGCTGGCGCTGGTGGTGGCGCTGACCGATATCCGCGGCAAGACGGCGATGGTGGTCACCTTCATGCTGCTGCTGATGGTCGCCCCGCAGGTGCTGGCGCTGGCCTGGGCGCAACTGGCCGGGCCGGGCAGCCCGCTGCTCGGGGCGCTCGGGCTGGCGCCGCGGCCGGGCAGCCGCAACCCGCTGTATTCGCCGGGCGGCGTGGTGCTGCTGTTCGGGCTGCATCATGCGCCGCTGGTGTTCCTAGCGGTGCGCGCGGCATTGCGCCAGGTGCCGCGCGCGTTGCTGGAGGCGGCCCAGGTGTCCGGCGCCGGGGCGTGGCGCAGCCTGCTGACCATCGTGCTGCCGCTCGCCGGGCCGGCCATCGCCGCCGGCGCCGGGCTCGCCTTCGTTTCCTGCATCGGCAATTTCGGCATCCCGGCGCTGCTCGGCATCCCGGCCGGCTACAGCGTGCTGGTGACGCTGATCTACCAGCGGCTGTCCGGCTTCGGGCCTTCGGTGCTGCCGGAGGTCGCGGCCATCGCGCTGGGGCTCGGGCTGATCGCCGGGCTGGCGCTGGCGCTGCAAGGCTGGCTGCGCGGGCTGATGCAGGTGGGCGGGGCGGATGCCGGCCCGGCCGCCACCGGCTGGCAGCTGGGGCGCTGGCGGCCGGCCGCCGAGGCACTGATCTGGGCGCTGCTGCTGGCAGCCCTGGTGCTGCCGCTGGCAGCCCTGCTGGCGCAATCGCTGGTGCCGGCGATCGGCGTGCGGCTGTCGACGACCACCGCCACCCTGGCCAATTACACCTATGTGCTGGGCGAGGACGCCGCCGCCCGGCGCGCCTTCACCAACAGCTTCCTGCTGGCCGGGACCGCCGCCGGCATCCTGCTGCTGCTGGCGGTGCCGCTGGCGGTGCTGGGCGAATGGCGCCGCAGCCGCGCCATCGCGCTGCTGTCGCTGGCCGCCGAACTGCCCTACGCGCTGCCCGGCGTGGTGCTGGCGATGGCGATGATCCTGGTGTTCCTGCGCCCGCTGCCGCTGATCGGGATTTCGCTCTACAGCACCCCCTGGATCATCCTGCTGGCCTATCTGGCCCGCTTCCTGACGCTGGCCTGGCGGCCGGTGACCGCCGGGCTGGCGCAGGTCGACCGGCATCTGGACGAGGCCGCCCAGGGTGCCGGCGCGGGCTTTCTCTACCGGCTGCGCACCGTGCTGTATCCGCTGCTCGCACCCGCCGCCGGCGCCGGGGCGATCCTGGTGTTCCTCACCGCATTCAATGAGTTGACCGTCTCGGCGCTGCTCTGGTCGTCCGGTTCGGAGACCGTCGGCGTCACCATCTTCAGCCTCGACCAGGGCGGCGAGAGCAGTGCCGCCGCGGCTGTCTCGGTGCTGAGCGTGCTGGCCACGCTGGCGCTGATCGGCCTCGCCTCGCTGCTGGCCCGCCGCCTGCCGCCGGGGGTGCTGCCGTGGCGCGCGTGACCCTCGCCGGCGTCACCCGCCGCTTCACCGCCACCGGCGCGGCGGCGGTCGATGCCGTCGACCTCACCGTCGCCGATGGCGGCTTCATCGCGCTGCTCGGCCCGTCCGGCTGCGGCAAGACCACGCTGCTGCGGCTGATCGCCGGCTTCGAGCGGCCCGACGCCGGCCGTATCACCATCGGTGACGACGCGGTGGCCGGGCCGGGCGGCTTCGTGCCGCCGGAGCGCCGGCAGGTCGGCATGGTGTTCCAGTCCTTCGCGCTGTGGCCGCATATGACGGTGGCCGGCAATGTCGGCTATCCGCTGCGGGTCGCCGGCATCCGCGGCGCGGACTACACAAGCAAGGTCGCCGAGGCGCTCGATGCCGTCAGCCTCGGCCCGCTTGCCGGCCGCCGACCGGCTGCCCTGTCCGGTGGCCAGCGCCAGCGCGTCGCCCTGGCCCGCTGCCTGGTGATGCGGCCGCGCGTGGTGCTGCTGGACGAACCGCTGGCCAGCCTGGACCCGCATCTGCGCACCGCCATGCAGGCCGAGTTCTCCCGCTTTCACGCCCTGACCCGAGCCACCATGATCTACGTCACCCACGACCAGGCCGAGGCGCTGGCGCTGGCCGACCAGGTGGCGGTGATGCAGCACGGCCGCATCGCCCAGCTTGCCCCGCCGCGCGAGCTCTACCGCGCGCCGGCCAGCGAATTCGTCGCCCGCTTCGTCGGCGGCGGCGCGGTGGTACCGGCGACCGTGCTCTCGGCCTCCGGCGACACCGCCGAGGTGGAACTGCTCGGCCTGCGCCGCCTTCTGCGCGCCGCGCCCGGCCAGCGCCCCGGCCCGGCTTTGGCCTGCCTCCGGCCGGAAGACCTGCGGCTCGCGGCCGATGGCGCGCCGGCGATCTTGCGGGCGGCGCGCTACCAGGGGGCGACGACCGAGGCGGAACTGGAGGTGAGCGGGCAGACGGTCTGGCTGCGGACGCAGGGGGAAACGATGGGGGACCGCTTGCGTCTCGACGTCGTCGATGGGTGGGTGATTCCGGCAAGCAAGGAAGCGGTTCTTTTTTGAAAAAAGAACCAAAACACTTTAATCCTTAAGGCGTTGTACAAGGGTCTTTACGACCTCCTCGAACATCTCGGTGGTCAGGCGGCCGGTGTTGGTGTTGTAGCGGGAGACATGGTACGAATTGGCCAGGATCAGGCCATCCGGCAATTCATGCATCGCGCCGTGGCGGAACCGGATCCTCGACGGCGGTATGCCGCACGCCTTCAGCACCGCGGCATGCGCCAGCACGCCCAGCGCCAGCACCGCCCGCACCGCCGCCAGCCCCTGCAACTCACCGGCGAGAAACTGGTTGCAGGTCCTCACCTCCGCCGGCTGCGGCAGATTGGCCGGCGGCACGCAGCGCACCGCGTTGGTGATGCGGGCGCCGTGCAGCACCAGGCCGTCATCCGGCTCGGCCAGATACACCCCCTCGGCGAGCCCGAAGCGCAGCAGCGTCTGGTACAGCAGCATCCCGGCATGGTCGCCGGTGAACGGTCGGCCGGTGCGATTGGCGCCCTTCACGCCGGGCGCCATGCCGACCACCAGCAACCTGGCGTCGAGCGGCCCGAAACTCGGCACCGGCGCGTTGAACCACTCGGAATGGGCAGCCTGGTTGGCGGCGCGGTAGGCGACCAGCCTGGGGCAGAGCTGGCAATCGGCGGCCGGCGCCGGCGGCGCGGCGATGGTGCTGGTTTTCATGCCCCGAGACTGCCGCAAGGCGGTGCAGAAATGCTTAAGCCGCCCGCCTCAGGCGTGATCGGTCGGATCAACGAACGGCTCGGCCGGGGTCTGCCGCAGGACCGGCCGCGTGGCCCGCGGCTCCATCTGGCGGCGGGTGAACTCCGGTGCGATATCAGCGAGTTCCATGAACTGGTCAGCCTGCCGGCGCAGCTCGTCGGCGACCATCGGCGGCGCGGTGCGAATCGACGAGACCACGGAAACCCGAACCCCGCGCCGCTGCACCGCCTCCACCAGCCGGCGAAAATCCGAGTCGCCGCTGAACAGCACCGCGTGGTCGATCTTGTCGGCCAGTTCGAGCATGTCGATTGCCAGCTCGATGTCCATGTTGCCCTTCACCCGCCGCCGGCCGGTGGCGTCGGTGAACTCCTTGGCCGGCTTGGTAACCAGCGTATAACCATTATACGCCAGCCAATCGGTCAACGGCTTCAGCGGGGAATATTCCTCGGTTTCCAGCACCGCCGAGTAGTAATAGGCGCGGATGACATGCGCCTTTTTGCGAAAGAATTCGAGCAGATTGCGGTAATCGACATCGAATCCAAGGTTCCGCGACGCCGAATACAAATTGGCGCCATCGATAAACAGGGCCACCCGCTCGTTCGGTAGGAAATGCATGGCCGGCAACCTTTCGGGCTGTGATGCGCTGGCGGATCGGGTAAACACGCGGCCCCGGACCCTGGGTTTGAACGGTTTTATGAATTGCGGCGGTTTGCGCCGACAGTCAAGCAGATGTCGCAGTCAGGGCGGATATTTGCGTTACACAGCCAAGGAGGTGGCGTTGGACCCGATTTTGATCGCACTCGGCGCCAATCTGCCCGGGCCGCATGGCGAAATGCCGATCGCCACCCTGCGCGCGGCGATTGAGGCGCTGCGTGGCCTGCCCGGCCTGCGGCTGCACTCGGTCTCCCGCTGGTGGCGCACCGCGCCGATCCCGCCGTCCGGCCAGCCTGACTATATTAACGGCGTCGCGCGGCTGGAGGGCGAGGCCGAGCCGGCCGCGCTGCTCGCCCGGTTGCAGGCGATCGAGGCCGCCGCCGGGCGCCCGCCGCGCAGTGCCGGGCGGGTGGTGAACGCGGCGCGCTGCCTGGACCTCGACATCATCGCCATCGGCAGCCGGCAACGCGCCGCACCCGACCCGATCCTGCCGCATCCGCGCGCCCATCAGCGCGCTTTCGTGCTGGCGCCGCTGGCCGACGTGGCGCCGGGCTGGGTGCATCCGGTGCTGGGCGTCACGGTGGAGGCGCTGCTGCAGGGGCTGCGAGACCAGCAGGCAGCGCCGATCTGAGCGATCCCGCGCAACCTTGCTGCACTGCAACCCTTGCACCGCCCGGCCGCAGGCCCTACATAACCCCCTTGCCTGATTTTGCCCCTACCCGGAGGTTGAGCGCATGGCGCGCGTCACCGTTGAAGACTGCGTGGAAAAAGTCCCCAACCGGTTCCGGCTGGTGTTGCTGGCTGCCCAGCGCGCCCGCAACCTGAGCCGCGGCGAGGAAATGACGATCGACCGCGACGACGACAAGAACCCGGTCGTGGCGCTGCGCGAGATTGCCGAGGAGACCATCCCGCTCGAGCAGTTGGAGCAGGACCTGATCAAGTCGCTGTCCCGCGCGCCGGAGCCCGAGCCGGCCGACGAGGAGGTGCTCGACCTGATCCCGACCGACCAGAACATCTTCGGCCTGCAGGACGTGTCGGCCGAGGAAGAGAGCATGACGCTGCCGACTGACACCGACGAGGCTTCGCCCGGCGACCTGGAAGCCGCCATCGAGGCGGAGCTCGGCGGCCGGCGGCGCTGATCGGTATGGCCCGCACGGATCGTATCGCTGATCCGCGCAACGCCGGCTGAGCCCGCATGACCGATGGCGCGCCGATCCCCGGGGCCGCGCCGGTTTTGCGCCTGCCTGACGGGCGGCCGCTTGGCGAGGCTGGCGAGACCGTCGAGCGGCCGGTGGTCTCGATCGAGCCGCTGCTCGCCACTATCCGCAGCTACGAGCCCGATGCCGACCTGGCCAAGGTCACCCAGGCGTTCGAAGTGGCCAAAGCCGCGCATGCCGGTCAGCTGCGCGACGCCGGCGACCCCTACATCACCCATCCGGTCGCCGTGGCGGAGATTCTCGCCGGCTACCGGCTGGACACCGGCTCGATCGAGACCGCGCTGCTGCATGACGTGATCGAGGACACTGGCGTCACCCGCGAGACGCTGACCAGCAAGTTCGGCGCCGATGTGGCCGCCCTGGTCGACGGCGTGACCAAGCTGACCCGGCTGGAGCTCCAGTCCGACCGCACCAAGCAGGCGGAGAATTTCCGCAAGCTGGTGCTGGCGCTGTCGAAGGACATTCGCGTCCTGCTGGTCAAGCTGGCGGACCGGCTGCACAACATGCGCACCTTGTATTTCGTGCAAGACCCGGCCCGCCGCCTGCGCATCGCCCGCGAAACCATGGACATCTACGCGCCGCTGGCCGAACGCATCGGCATGGACGCGGTGAAGACCGAGTTGCAGACGCTGGCGTTCCAGCAGATCGAGCCGGAGGCGTTCGACACCATCCAGGCGCGGCTCAACTACCTGCGCGGCCAGGGCGCGGATGTGATCGAGGAGGTGCGCGCCGAGCTGGCGCATGTCTGCACCGGATACGGCGTCGCGGTGATCGAGGTCACCGGGCGCGAGAAATCACCGTATTCGATCTGGGAGAAGATGCAGCACCGCAACGTGCAGTTCGAGCAGCTCTCCGACATCATGGCGTTCCGCATCGTGGTGCCGAGCCGCGAGGCCTGCTACGCGGCGCTGGGCGCGGTACACGCCGCCTATCCGGTGATCGCCGGCCGCTTCAAGGACTATATCTCGACGCCGAAGGCCAACGGCTACCAGTCGCTGCACACCGGCGTCACGCTGCGCGAGCCGCGCAACCAGAAGATCGAGGTGCAGATCCGCACGCCGGAGATGCACGCCATCGCCGAGAACGGCGTCGCCGCGCACTGGCTGTACAAGCAGCAGGAGGGCGAGCCGCAGCATTTCCGCTGGGTGCAGGATCTGCTGGAGATCCTGGAGAATTCGACGCCCGACGAGTTCCTTGAGAACACCAAGCTCGCGCTCTACCAGGACCAGGTGTTCTGCTTCACGCCGAAGGGCCAGCTGATCCAGTTGCCGCGCGGCGCCACGCCGGTGGATTTCGCCTATGCCGTGCACAGCCAGGTCGGCGACACCACGGTCGGCGCCAAGATCAATGGCCGGCTGATGCCGCTGCGCCACGAGTTGCAGAACGGCGACCAGGTGGAGATCATGACGGCGCGCGGCAACACGCCGAGCCCGCAATGGGAACGCTTCGTCGTCACCGGCAAGGCGCGCGCCCGCATCCGCCGCTTCGTGCAGGCCCAGCAGCGCCAGCATTACCGCGACATGGGGCGCACGGCGCTCGCCAAGGCATTCCGCGCCGAGGGGCTGGACGGCTCGGAGAAGGTGCTGGACGGCGCGCTGAAGCCGCTGAAGCAGCCGAGCCTGGACGATCTCTATGTGGCGGTCGGCAACGGCAATGTCGGCCCGCGCGACGTGGTGACCGCGCTCTACCCCGAGCTTCGCCCGATGCCGCGCGCGCTGCCGATGCTGCCGGGCCGCACCACCCGGCCGGCCGGTGGTGGCGCGTTCGGCATGCCGATCAGCGGCCTGGTGCCGGGCATGGCGATCAACTACGCCGGCTGCTGCCATCCGCTGCCCGGCGACCGCATCGTCGGCATCGTCACCACCGGCAAGGGCGTCACCATCCACACCAAGGGTTGCGCCACGCTGGAGAACTTCGCCGCCACGCCGGAACGGTTCATCGACGTCGACTGGGAGCCCTCGGCGTTCGATACCATCCGGCCCAAGGGCGAGGGCCATACCGGACGCGTCAGCGTCACCGTCGACAACGATCCGGCGGCGCTGTCCAGCGTCACCACGATCATCTCCAAGCAGGGCGGCGAGGTGATGAACCTGCGCATCGTCAACCGCCAGAGCGAGTTCTGCGAGATGCTGATCGATGTCGAGGTGCGCGACCTGCGCCAGTTAGTCGGCGTGATCGCCGGGCTGCGGGCGGCGCGCTACGTGCATCAGGCGGAACGGGCGAAGGCATGATCATCGGGCTCGGCAGCGACATCTGCGATATCCGCCGGGTGGAGCGCACGCTGGAACGGTTCGGCGAGCGCTTCACCGGCCGCGTATTCACCGAAACCGAGCAGCGCAAGGCCGAGCGCCGCAATGGCCGCAACCGCGCCGGCACCTACGCCAAGCGGTTCGCCGCCAAGGAAGCCTGCGCGAAGGCGCTCGGCACCGGCTTCGCCCGCGGCGTGTTCATGTCCGAGTTGGGCGTGGTCAACTTGCCCGGCGGGCAGCCGACGCTGCGCCTGGCCGGCGCCGCCGCCATCCGCCTCGCCGCGCTGACACCGCCAGGCATGCGCGCCCGCATCGACCTGTCGATGACCGACGAATATCCCTATGCCTACGCCCAGGTGATCATCTCGGCCGAGCCCGACGCCACATGACGCCCCTCTCCGCCCAGCCCCGGCGTTGCTTGACAGCAGGGGAGTCCGTGGGCTTCATCCGAGCCTGTTTTCGCTCGGAACCGTTATCATGATGGCACACCCCTCGCATGGCTAAACGTTCGTCCGGCCTGGTCGAGAACATCAAGACGATCTTCTATGCCGGCCTCATCGCCGTCGGCATCCGCACCGTGGCGTTCGAGCCGTTCAACATCCCATCCGGTTCGATGATCCCGACGCTCCTGGTCGGCGACTACCTGTTCGTCTCGAAATACAGCTACGGCTATTCCCGCTTCTCGCTGCCGATGTCGCCGCCGCTGTTCACCGGGCGTATCTTCGGCCAACTGCCCAAGCGCGGCGACGTCGCGGTGTTCAAGCTGCCGCGCGACGACAGCACCGACTACATCAAGCGCATCGTCGGCCTGCCCGGCGATACCGTGCAGATGAAGGCCGGCGAACTGTATATCAACGATAAGCTGGTGCCGCGCATTCCCGAGGGCTACTACGTCACCGACGACACCGGCGTGCGCACCCAGGTCAGACGGTACCAGGAAGATCTGCCGGGTGGCAAAAAGCACGACATCATCAAGGAATACGACCAGGGCGGGCTGAACGACACGCAGAAATTCGTGATCCCCGCTGGCCATGTGTTCGCCATGGGCGACAACCGCGACAACAGCTCGGACAGCCGCGACCCGAATGGCGGCGTCGGCTTCATCCCGCTGGAAAACCTGATCGGCCGCGCCGAATTCATCTTCTTCTCGGTCAACGCCACCTCGCCCTGGTACGAAGTCTGGGAGTGGCCGTTCGAAATCCGTTGGGGCCGGCTGTTTTCCGGCATCACCTGACCCGATCGCCGCGTCATGAAACCGGCCGCGCCGCCCGCCCGCGACGATACCGACCAGGCCGCCGCCGACCTGCTGGGCCATCGCTTTGCCCGCCCCGCCCTGCTGCACGAGGCGCTGATGCACCGCTCGGCGCTGCAGGCCATGCAGCACCGCCGCCCGCGCCACACCCGCTCCACTGGTGCCGGCTCCAACGAACGGCTGGAATTCATTGGCGACCGGGTGCTCGGCCTGATCGTCGCCGAATGGCTGTCCGAACGCTTCCCCGACGAGCAGGAGGGTCAGCTCGGGCCACGCCTGGCGCAACTGGTCTCGCAGCCGGTGCTGGCCGAGATCGCCGAGCGGGTCGGCCTGCCGGCGCTGCTCTGGGTCGGCAACAGCGAGGCCAAGGCCGGGGTTCGCCGCCGCGCCACCGTGCTGTCGGACGCGATGGAAGCGATGATCGGCGCACTCTACCTCGACGCCGGCCTCGCCCCGGCCCGCGCCTTCGTCCGCCGGGTATGGCAGGAGGCAATGACCAACCAGTCAGCGCCGCCAAAAGACGCCAAAAGCGGCCTGCAGGAATACCTGCTGGCCCGCGGTGCGGCGCTGCCGGAATACCGCATCGTCTCGCGCGAAGGCCCGCCGCACAACCCGGTGTTCGTGATCGCCGCGCACGGGCTCGGGCAGTCCGCCACCGGCACCGCCGGCAGCAAGCAGATGGCCGAACGGCTCGCCGCCGCAGCCCTGCTGGCTCAATTGCAACAGGACACACCGTCATGACCCGCTGCGGCTTCGTCGCCATCGTCGGCGCCCCCAATGCCGGCAAGTCGACGCTGCTGAACCGGCTCACCGGCGCCAAGCTTTCCATCGTCTCGCCCAAGGCGCAGACCACGCGCTTTCGCGTGCTCGGCATATTGATGCGCGGCGAGAGCCAGATCCTGCTGGTCGACACCCCCGGCATCTTCAAGCCGAAGCGCCGGCTGGACCGCGCCATGGTCCGCGCCGCCTGGACCGGCGCCGAGGATGCCGACCTGGTGCTGCTGCTGGTCGACGCCAAGACCGGCCTCACCCCCGCGGTGCGCGACATCGCCGAAAGCCTGGCCGCTCGCAACGGCAAAGCCTGGCTGGTGTTGAACAAGTCCGACCTGGTCCCGCCTGCCCGCCTGCTGCCGCTCACCGCCGAGCTCAACGCCATCGCCAGCTTCGAACACACCTACATGGTCAGCGCGGCGCACGGCGATGGCCTGGACGTGCTGCTCGACGCGCTGGCCGGCGCGGTGGCCGAGGGACCGCATCTCTACCCCGAGGACGATCTCACCGACCTGCCCGACCGCCTGCTCGCCGCCGAGATCGTGCGCGAGCAGATCTTCATGCAGACCCACGAGGAAGTCCCCTACGCCGCCACCGTGGAAACCGAAGCCTTCCAGGAACGCCGCGACGGCTCGGTGCGGATCGAAGCCACCATCTACGTCGCCCGCGCCAGCCACAAGGCGATCCTGATCGGCGCCGGCGGCGCCCGCATCAAGGAAATCGGCGCCCGCGCCCGCGCCCAACTCGGCGACCTGCTGGAACGCCGCGTGCACCTGTTCCTCAACGTCAAGGAACGCGCCGGCTGGGATGAGGAAGGCGCACGGCTGCGGGCGATCGGGTTGGATACCAGCGAAGAGTAGGAAAGCAGTTCTTTTTTGCAAAAAAGAACCAAAAAAACTCTCATTCGCCTTGCACCACCGGAGCGCGGGGAACGCCGTACACTCCAATGGATAGAAAGTTTTTTTGCTTCTTTTTGTTCACAAAAAGAAGACCTTCCCTTCCCTGGCCGCCGCGTCACCCCTCCGCGTCATCCTCGTCCGGCTGGTTGTAATACCAGTCCAGCACCTCGTCGTGGAAATCCGGGTCCTTCAGCAGCCGCATCGCCAGCGCCAGCACGATCTCGGGTGCCGCCGGCAACTCCTCGGCATCATCCGGCATTTCCACCCCGGCGACGACGCGAACCGACATCGAGCCGTCCTCCTCGCCGATGATCAGGGCGACTTCCGTCGCATCCAGTTCCACTTTCAGCGTCGATTCTGCCGACATCGCCGGATCCCTTCACGTTCCGGCGCCTGCTTAGAGGGGTTTGCGCCGGATTGGAACCGCTGCCGCCCAGCTTTCTCGCGCCCGGCATCGCGGTCGCCGCTGTCACATCTTCGGGACCGCCCGGAAAACCGGCCACGCTGTCCCAAATTCGCCCCGCTTGTGCGATAAGCCCCGCATGATGGACACGACGCTGCCATCCCCGGCCGCCGCGACGCCCGCCCACCCGGCGGCGCGCCAGCATGCCTGCCCGGATTGCGGCCTGTTCCTGCGCATTCCGCCGCTGCCGCGCGGCGCCACCGCGCGCTGCCCGCGCTGCAACGCGCTGCTGCGCCGCCGTCGGGTCAACCCGCATGGCCGCGCGCTGGCGATGGCCATCACCGGCCTGCTGCTGTTCGCCATCGCCACCCAGATGCCGTTCATGGACATGGATCTGGGCGGCCGGGAACGCGCCACCACGCTGATCAGCGGCCCGGTGGAACTGGGCGACAGCGGGCTGTGGATTCTCGGCCTGGTGGTGCTGGCCACCACCATCGCCGCGCCGCTGCTGAAGCTGGCGGCCACTGCCTGGGTGCTGATCGCCATGCGCTTCAGCCATCCACCCCGCCACCTGGTGGTGGTGTTCCGCTGGGTGGAGCGGCTGGCCCCCTGGTCGATGGTCGAAGTCTTCCTGCTCGGCGTGTTCGTCGCCTACACCAAGCTCACCGATCTCGCCCATGTCCAGGTTGGCCTCGCGGTCTACGCCATGGGCGGGCTGATGGTGGCGATGGCCGCTACCGACGTGGCGCTGGACGATGAGGGGGTGTGGAACACGCTGGAGCGCAAGGGCGTCACCGCAACCCCGATGCCGGCGGCACAGGGCCACGGCCCGCCGATCGCCTGCACCTGCTGCGGCCTGGTCAGCCGCCCGTTGCACAGCGGGCACCGGGCCAAGCCGCATTGCCCGCGCTGCGGCGCCAGGCTGCGCCACCGGCAGGAGAACAGCATCGCACGCAGTTGGGCGCTGCTGCTGGCCGCCGCCGTGCTGTACATCCCGGCCAACACGCTGCCGGTGATGACCGTGGTCAGCTTCGGCCATGGCGAGGCAGATACCATCTTTTCCGGCGTGGTCTCGCTGGCCAATTCCGGCATGTGGCCGCTCGCAGCTCTGGTGTTCTTCGCCTCGATCACCGTGCCGGTGATGAAATTGCTGAGCATGAGCCTGCTGCTGGCCACTACGCGGCGCGGTTCCAGGCGATGGCTGCGGCAGCGCACGGTGTTATATCGCATAACTGATTCGATTGGCCGCTGGTCGATGATCGACGTGTTCATGATCTCCATCCTCACTGCCCTGGTCCGCATGGGGGCGATCGCCTCGGTGCATCCCGGCCCAGGCGTGCTGGCGTTCTGCGCGGTGGTGATCCTGACCATGCTGGGCGCCGAAGCGTTCGATCCGCGCCTGATGTGGGACGCGGCGCGGCGCAAATGACCCTGCCCCCCTCCCCGCCCGCACCCCCGCCGGCTGCGCCACCCCCGCCGCCACCGACTCCGCGCCCGCCGGACGATCAGACGGAGCAGGAGCTTCCCAGCGCAAATGTACGCGGCCGCCGGCTGTTGTCGCCGATCTGGGCGATCCCGATCGTCGCCGTACTGATCGCCGCCTTCCTCGGCTGGACCACGCTGGCGTCGCGCGGGCCGGTGATCACCGTCACCTTCAACTCTGCCGACGGGCTGGTCGCCGGGCAGACCAAGGTGAAGCACAAATCGGTGGACATCGGCACCGTCACCGGCATCAGCCTCACGCCCGATCTGCGGGCAGTCCGGGTGCGGGTGCAGATGCGCCAGGAGGCGGCCGGCCGGATCTCCGATCACAGCCAGTTCTGGGTGGTCCGCCCGCGCCTGACGCCGGGCAATATCTCCGGCCTCGATACCCTGGTCTCCGGCGCCTATATCAGCATGGACCCCGGCGCGCCGGGCGGCCAGCCGAAGCTCGCTTTCACCGGCCTCGAAGAACCGCCGGCGATCCGCTCGGACGAGCCGGGCACCACCTTCCAGCTTAGGGCGCGGCGCCTCGGCTCGCTGGGCAGCGGCTCGCCGGTGATCTTCAACGACATCAAGGCCGGCGAGGTGCTCGGCTATGATCTCGGCCCGAACGGCGACAGCGTCACCCTGCATGTGTTCGTCGCCTCGCCGTATGACGCCTATGTGCACGAGGGCACCCAGTTCTGGAACGCCTCCGGCATTTCCGTCGATCTCGGCGCCAATGGCGTGCAGATACGGCTGTCGAGCCTGCTCTCGGCGGTCACCGGCGGCATCGCCTTCAGCACCCCGGCCAACGGGCGCGATACCCCGCGCGCCCAACGCGACGCCAGCTTCACGCTATATCGTGACCGGGCGGCGGCGAAATCCGCTTCGTTCCATGCCTCGCTGAAATTGGTCAGCTATTTCACCCAGTCGGTGCGCGGCCTGGCGGTCGGCGCGCCGGTGGAAATCTTCGGCCAGCAGGTCGGCACCGTCACGGGTATCAGGCTGGATTTCGACCCGCTGGCCGGCCATCCCCGCGCCGCCGTCGAATACGTGGTGCAGCCGGAGCGGGTGTTCCCATTCGAGCAGGGCGACGCCGTGCTGGGCAACGCCAAGGCGGTGACGCAGCGGCTGCTCGATCAGGGCATGCGGGTGCAACTGGCCAGCGCCAACCTGTTGACCGGGCAGCAGGTGCTGTCGCTCACCTTCGACGCCAATGCGCCCAAGGCCGAGGTGAGCGGGGTCGGTGGCCGGATGGTGCTGCCCAGCATCCCCGGCGGGCTGGACGAGCTGATGGCCAGTGCCGGCGCCATCCTGGACAAGGTGAAGGCGCTGAAGCTCGATGAGGTGGTCTCCAACCTCAATGCCACGCTGGCCGCCGCCCACGGCCTGCTGAGCGGCAAGGCGGCCGAGCAACTGCCGGCGCTGACCAGCAGTCTGCAAACCGCGCTGAACCGCACCAACACGCTGCTGGCCTCCGCCGATGCCGGCTATGGCGCCAATTCGCCGTTCCATCGCGACATGGACCGGCTGCTGTCGCAGATCGGTGACGCGGCGCGCTCGGTGCGGCTGCTGGCCGACTACCTCAACCAGCACCCGGACGCGCTGCTGCGCGGCCGCTCCGGTGGAAGGAACTGACGATGCGCATCACCACGCTGCTTCTGCTCGCCCTGCTGGCCGGCTGCGCCTCGCCGCCGCCACCGGCCCTGTTCACCCTCGCCGCGGTGCCGGGCGCCACGCTGCCGGCCAAGGCGGGTGGGATCGAGTTGCGCCAGGTCGGGCTGGCCGGCTACCTCGACCGCAACGACATCGTCCGCAGCGCCGCCGGCTACCAATTGTCACTCACCACCAACCAGCGCTGGGCCGAGCCGCTGGGCAAGATGCTGGACCGGGTGCTGGCCCAGGATCTGGCGCAGCGCCTGCCGAACAGCACGGTGTTCACCGAATCCGGCGCGATCCAGGGCAACGCGGCGCTGATCGTGGAAATCAACATCCAGCGCCTGGACGCCGACGCCGACGGCGCCGTGGTGCTGCAGGCCCAGGTGGGGCTGCGCCCGGACGGCCGCAAGCAATCACCGCGCACCGACAGCATCCGCCTCACCGCCAGACCCGCCGGCCCCGGCACGCCGGAATTGGTCGCGACGATGAGCGGGCTGCTCGGGCAGTTGGCGGACCGGGTGGCGGCGATGGTCGGGCAGAAGTAAAATCGGTTTACCGCGTCTGCGCCAAAGCCCGCAAACCCCGCGCGCCGGCGGACTGGCCCATCAGCGTGACGCGGGCGGGGTCGCCGCCGAACGCGGCGATGTTGGCCCGCGCCCAGCGCAGGGCGGCGATCATGTCCAGCAGCGCCATGTTGCCGTCCGCGACGCCGGGCAGATGCAGGAAGCCGAGCGCGCCGAGGCGGTAGTTGGCGGCGACGAACACCACATCGCCGTCGCGGGCGAGATGCGCGCCGTCATACCGGTCCAGCGAGCCGGTGCCGGTGAAATAGGCGCCGCCATGCCGCCAGACGATCACCGGCCTTGCGCCGCTGGTGGAAGGCGTGGCGATGGTGAGGGTGAGGCAGTCCTCCGAGTGCGGACGGTCGAAATCGCCCATCGCGGCGCGCAGGCGGGAGGGCGGTTGCGGGGCGATCGGGCCATGCGTGGTGGCGTCATGCAAGCCGGCCCAGGCAGCGGGCGGCTGCGGCGGGGCGAAGCGCAATTTGCCGGCCGGCGGTGCGGCGTAGCGGATGTTGCGGAAGTTCAGCACGCCATTGGCGGCAAAGCCCTGGAGGTCGCGTTGCAGTGTGTGGGCAATGGTCATCGGCGGCTGTCCATGCCGGCAGGGTCTCCGGCGACGCTAACGACGCGGTCCAGTTGCATGGTGAGGCGGCGTCCGGCGTCGTAGCGCGGCCAGGGCAGGCCGGGGAGCGAGGGGTCGCCGTGCTCGATGAAGGCGGCCCAGGCGGCGCGGATATGGGCGGAGAGCGCCTGCATCTCGCCGGCGCCGCCGCCGGCCAGCATGCCGGCATCGGGCCAGGAGGCGAAATTGCCGAACACGAAGGGCAGTTCGATGCAGTGGCAGGCGTGAAAGCGGCTGCCGGGCGGCGCCCAGTTGAACTGATAGCCGAAGACCGGGCCGGCGGCGGCCTCGGCCAGTTGCATGGCGGGCCAGAGGAAGGTGCGGTCGCTGGACAGGTCGGCCAGCAGGTCCATCGGCGAGCCGGCCGGGCGGCGGCGGCGATAGGCCCCCTCGCTGGCGCCGAGCGCCTGGAAACGGGCGGCGACCTTGGCCGGGTCCAGGCTGGCCATGGCGGGGTTGGAGGCGAAGAAGGCGTGCACCTCTTCGCGCGTGGCGCCGATCAGCAGCGGCTTGCCCTCGGCGGCGGCGGCGATGGCGGCGATCAGTTCCGGCTGGGTGAGTGCGCCAGGCAGCGTCGGCATGAACGGCGGGTTGGTCTCGGCGAAGCGGGCACGGGCGGCGGCTAGCGCGACTTGCGCGTCGAGCAGCGCGGCCACGGGGACGGTGCGCATGCGGTCGCCGAGGTCGGGTGCGGCGGGGTCGAAGCCGAGATGGCCGAGGTAGTCGCCGGCGGTGGCGGCGGCCGCGCTGCGGGAGAGCGGCGGGCGGCCGAAGCTGCCGCTTTGCAGAATTGCGGCGCGGAACTGGCGGCAGGCGACAGGGTGCAGCAGCAGCCGGCCGATCGAGGCGGCGCCGGCCGACTGGCCGGCGACGGTGACACGGGCCGGGTCGCCGCCGAACGCCGCGATATTGGCCTGCACCCAGGCCAGCGCCGCCACCTGATCGAGCGTGCCGGGGTCGCCTTCCTCGGGGGTGACGCCGGGCAGATGCAGGTAGCCGAGCGCGCCAAGCCGGTAATTGACGCCGACCACGACGATGCCGGCCTCGCGCGCCAGCACGCTGCCGTCGTACCAGTCCAGCGAGGCGGCGCCGGACATCCAGGCGCCGCCATGCAGCCAGACCAGCACCGGACGCTTCGCGGTATCCGCGGCCGGCGTCCAGATGGTCAGCGTCAGGCAGTCCTCGTCCATCGGCTTGCGAAAATCGCCCATCGCCGGGGCGAGCCGGGTGGGGGTCTGCGGCGCGATCGGGCCGTGCGCGGTGGCGTCGCGCTGGCCAATCCAGGGGATGGCCGGCTGCGGTGCCGAGAAGCGCAGCCGGCCGGTCGGTGATGCGGCGTAGGGTACGGCGCGAAAGATGGCGATACCATCCTCGGTGCGGCCGGCGAGGTCCCCGCTTTGGCTGTGCGCGATGGCGGTCATGCCGGTCAGACTCCCAGATGGCGATGCGCCAGGGCGGGATCGAGCGCCGCGGCGGGGCCCCGCCAGACGGTGCGGCCCTTCTCGATGATGACGTGATGGTCGGCCAGACGCTTCAGCGCCGCAAGGTTCTTGTCGACCAGCAGGATGGCGAGGCCCTCGGATTTGAGCGCTTGCAGGCACTGCCAGATCTCGGCGCGGATCAGCGGCGCCAGACCCTCGGTGGCTTCGTCGAGGATCAGCAGGCTGGGATTGGTCATCAGCGCGCGGCCGATCGCCAGCATCTGCTGCTCACCGCCGGCCAGACCACCCAGGCGGCCGTGACGCCAGGAATGAGGCCGAGAAACTGGCTGTCATCGGCGGCGTGGAAGGCCAGGATGCCGACGACATAGCCGCCGAGCCCGAAGAAGCCGGCATGGCCGAAACTCGGCAACCCGGTACGGCCCAGCAGCAGATCGAGCGCCACCGCGGCGATGGCTAAGACGGTGACCTGGGTGGCAAGCGTTATGAAATCCGGCCGGTGCAGTGCCCAGGCGAGCAGCGGCATCAGCGCGAGCAGCGCCAGGATCAGCAATGTTACGTAGCGTTGGCGGATCATGGCAGGGAAGTCTTCTTTGTTTGAAAACAAAGAAGCAAAAAAACTTCATCCCCTGGAGTCACCGCTGGCGCGGTCCGATGGACAATGGATGGGGTTTTTTGGTTCTCTTTTGCAAAAAAGAACTGCTTCCTTGCTTCACCCATGCGCCGGAAACAATCCGCGCGGGCGCAGCAGCAACACCAGCGCCATCAGGATGAAGATCGACATCGACGCCAACCCGGCCGCCACCGCGTCGGCGCTGGACACCAGCAACACGCGCGCAGCAGCGCCGGCAGGAAGGCGCGCGACAGCGTGTCCACCATGCCAACCAGCATCGCGCCGGCAAACGCGCACCGCACCGAGCCGAGCCCGCCGATCACGATGACCACGAAGGTGGTGATCAGGATGCGGTCGCCCATGCCGACCTGCACCGACGGCAGCGGCCCGGTCAGCACCCCGGCCAGCCCGGCCAGCAGCGCGCCGAGGGCGAAAATCGCCGTGGTCAGCTTGCCGATATCCACCCCTAGCGCCCGCACCATGTCCCGGTTGGTCGCCCCCCGCGCAGCAGCATGCCGAGCCTGGTATGGCCGATCAGCCAGCACAACCCGCCCGCCACCGCCAACCCCGCGACGATGATCGCCAGCCGGAACACCGGATACGGCACGCCGACGGTGAGCGGCCGGCGGCCCAAGATCATCGCCATCGCCTCGTTGAAGAACAGGATCAGCCCGAAGGTCGCCACCACCTGGTCCAGATGATCGCGCCCATACAGCCGCCGCAACACCACGATTTCCATCGCAACGCCGGCCGCGCCGGCAGCGGCCAGCCCGGCGAGCAGCCCGAGCAGAAACGAGCCGGTCTGCCCCTGCACCCAGGCCGCCGCGAAGGCGCCGATCATGAATAGCGAGCCATGCGCCATGGTTGATCAGCCCCATCACGCCGAACACCAGCGTGAGTCCGGCAGCCATCGGGAACAGCATCACGCCGAATTGCAGCCCGTTCAGCACTTGCTCGGCAAGCAGGGTCAAGGCAGCGTGCGTCCCGCCCGGCTCAAAGCATGCAGTATTGCGCGTAGGCGTCGCCATGGTCCTTGAAGACCTGACTCTTGGTCACCAGCGCCAGCGCGCCGGACTTGTCCTTTTCCACCCGCAGCCCCCACCAGTCCTGAATCGGCTCCTGGTTGTTGCCGAATTTGAACTTGCCGCGCACCGACTCGAACTGCGCCGGCAGCATGGCGCTGCGGAATACCTCGGTATCCTCCACCTTCCCCCTGGTCTGGAACAGCGCGGCGCCGATCGCCAGCCCGGTATCGTAGCCCTGGCTCGCGTAATAGGTTGGCATGCGGTGATATTTGGCCTGGAACTCAGGCACGAAATGGCGGTTGGCGACGTTGTCGAAATCGCTGTTCCAGTGCGCGCTGACATTGATGCCGATCGCCGCCTCGCCGACCGCCTGCAGGATCACCGCATCCATCGAGGGTGCCGCCAGCACCATCGGAATTTTGCCAAGCAGCCCGGCCTGCTGGTACTGCCGGATGAACGCGATGCCGAGCCCGCCAGGGTGGAACTGGAACACCGCATCCGGGTTGGCGGCGCGGATCTGCGCCATCTCGGCGGCATAGTCGGTCTGGGCGAGGCTGGTGTAGCTCTCGCCGACGATCTGGCCCTTGAAATAGCGCTTGAAGCCGGTGATCGCATCCTTGCCGGCCTGGTAGTTCGGCGCCAGCACATACATCTTCTTGTGACCGAGCAGATTGGCGTTCTGCCCGGCGCTCTCGTGCAGCGAGTCGTTCTGCCAGGAGACTACGTAGTAGTTCGGGTTGCAGTTCTTGCCGGCGAGATTCGAAGGCGCCGCATTCGGGCTGATATAGATGCCGCCGGCATCGAGGATATCGCCAACCACTGTGCCCAGCACATTGGAAAACACGATGCCGGTATACAGGCGAATCCCGTCGGTGTTGATGAAGCGGCTGACGATCTGCTTGGCATGCGCCGGCTTCAGCCCGTCATCCTCGATCACCAGTTCCACCGGCACGCCGCCCAGCTTGCCATCGGCCATCGCGAGTAGGAACCCGTCGCGGATATCCGCCCCCAGATAGCCGCCCGGGCCGGACAGCGTAGTGACCATGCCGATCTTCAGTTTGCCGGTTTGGGCACGCAGAACGGCGGGCATCGCCAGCGTGGCGGCGCCGGCGGCGAGCAGGGTGCGGCGGGGGACCATCGCGGGCTCCTTGACCAACGGAAACGGGGAATTGTCATTTGCAATGTGCCGGAGCGGGCGGCGATGCCAATCTCCACCCGCTCGCTGATATGTTTGTAATACTGGTACAGCGTGTCGTCGCGGTCGCTGAGGAAATGCAGCAGTGGCGCGGGCACGACGATGAAATCGGCGCCGATCGCCTGGGCGTGGTCGGCAAGTTCCAGCACCGTGCCCATGTTCTGGCCGGAGCACGACATGATGGTGCCGGCGCGGCCACACAGCGCATCGGCAGCGATATCGAAGCTGCGTTTGCGTCGGGCCAGCGGCATCGAGAAAAACTCGCCCTGCTTGCCGGCGACGAACACGCCGTCGATACCGAGCGGCCCGGTCCAGTACAGCAGGTTGCGGCGAAAGCCGGCCTCGTCGAACGCCAAATCCTCGGGGCGGAATGGCGCCAGGGCGGCGGCCCGGATACCACGCAGATGCGCGCGCGTAGGCCTTGGCGTCGGTGCGGCGGTAGGCCGGCATCACGCCCCTCCCCTATTGGTGCGACCGCGCCAGCCTAGCCCAATTTTCCGTCGCTGGAAACGAATCCGCGCCTACCAGAGCGGTTTCATGTCGGTAGTGGAAACATGCGCCGCCACCACCCGCCAGCCCTCCGGGAAACGGACGAAGGTCTGGCTCTGGCGACCGATCAGGTCGTGGCCGCGCACCTTGAACTCCAGGTTGGTGGTGGCGAAATCGCGGCCGATGGTCAGGATTTCCAGCCGGATGCGCTTCTCCTTGCTGCCCGGCCCCGGCTTGCGGGCGACCCGGTGGGCGTGGATGGCATCGAACCCGTAGCCGTGCTCGTGCATCGCATAGCGAATGGTGTGCGGACTGTTCCAGAACGTGTTGTCCAGCACATCGACATTCTTGTCGATCAACGCCTGCTCGTAGCGCTCGAAGATCTCGGTGATCTCGGCCACCACCTCCGGGATATTCGGTGTCAGGTCGGTCATCGTGCGGCCTCCAGGGCGAGAGCAGTGGCGATCAGCGTGGTATCGGTGCCGCGGCCGCCGAGGATCGACAGGCCGACCGGCGCGCCACCCACCGTCGCGCCCGGCAGGTTCAGTTGCGGCACCCCGGTGAGGCCGCCATGCGCGCACAGGCAGGTGATGCGGTCGCGCAGCGGGGTCAGCACCGGCAGTGGCAGGCCCTTTTTCGGCGCCGCAAACGGGGTGGTGGGCAGGCATAATATCGTGCCGGGCGGCAGCAAATAACGCAGCCGGGCGCGCGCCTCCTCACGCATCAGGCTGGCCCAGCCATGCTCGGCCGGCGTAATACTGGCGCCGGCCAGCAATCCGGCGGCGACGCTGAACGCCATGCGCGGATTGGCGGTTTCCACCCAGGGCCGGAACGTCGCCCACGCCTCCGCCGGTTGCAAGCGGCGCTGCGCCTGCGCCCAGACCGAAAGGCCCTGCGGCGCCAGCAGCACCTCGCGCGGCGGCCCGATGATCGCGGCCACTCTGGCCACCATCGGCTGCAATGCTGCGGCAACCTCAGGGTCGGCAAAACCGAACGCGTCGGTGGCGATCAGCAAGCTGGTCGGCAGCGCGCTGGCTGGCGGCTCGCCGAGCAGCACGGCGGCAACACGCGCAAAAGTGGCTGCGTCGCGCGCGAACCACCCGGTGGTGTCCGAACTCGGCGCCTGCGGCAGCATGCCGGTGACATCGAGCCGGCCATGGGTCGGCCGCATGCCATACAACCCGCAGAAACTGGATGGCACTCGCACCGAGCCGCCGGTATCGGTCCCCAGCGCGGTGTCGCACAGACCGGACGCCACGGCCGAGGCCGAACCCGACGACGACCCGCCAGGCACCCGGTCCGGCGCCGCCGGGTTCAGTGGCGTACCGTCGAACGGATTCTCGCCAAGAATGCCCAGCGACACCTCGTCGGTGACGGTCTTGCCGATCAGGCTGGCGCCGGCATCGAGCAGCGTCTGCACCGCCCAGGCATGCCGCGTCGGCACCTTGTTGTAGCGCGCCCAATCGTGATTGCCGCCGCCGGTGGGATGACCGGCGATGTCAAACAAATCCTTCGCCGCGAAGGTCAGGCCGGCGAGCGGGCCGCTGGGCGCGCCGCGCAGATGCAGGCGGGGGCCGGGGATGAACGGGTCGGTCATGGCGTGCGTTCCAAGCAAGGTCTTCTTTTTGTGAACAAAAAGAAGCAAAAAAACTTTTTATTCCCTGGAGTCCGGACCGCGGTCCGAGACTCCACGGATGAAGTTTTTTGCGCGCTTTTCTTCAAAAAAGCGCTGCTTCCTTGCCTACCTAAGCGAAGCGTTGAGCTTGTCGAGCGCCGCCGACCCAGGCACCAGATCGCCATCCGTCAGCGCATTGAACGGCGTCGCCACAGTGTCGAGATAGCCGTGCAGGTCGTCCGCCTCGGGATCGACATAGAGCAGGCCGGTGACGATCTCGCCGCGCGCGTGGTGGTGTTGCAGGTAGTTCATCGCGCTGGCGCGGTCGTTCGCGTTGTATTCGTCGTCCAGCTTGCGCAGCTTGAGCAGCGAGCCGTCGTGCTGGCGAACGATCTCCACCGAGCCAGGCGTGTAGTTGGTGACGATCTCGTCGCGGCCGGTGATGACGTCGAGAAAGTTCACCGCCTCGTTATGCTCACGCACGTAATCGAAACTCTTGGTGCTGCCGTCATGGTTGTTGAACGCGACGCAGGGGCTGATGCAGTCGATGAAGGCGGCGCCCTTGTGCTTCAGGGCGCCCTTGATCAGCGGCACCAGTTGCGTCTTGTCGCCGGAAAAGCCGCGCCCGACATAGGTGGCGCCGAGTTGCAGCGCCATGCCGATCATGTCGATCGGTTCGTCGAGATTGGGCACGCCGCGCTTGTTCTTGGCGCCCTTGTCGGCGGTGGCGGAAAACTGGCCCTTGGTCAACCCGTAGACGCCATTGTTCTCGACGATATAGGTCATGTTGACGCCGCGCCGCATCGAATGCGCGAACTGCCCGAGGCCGATCGAGGCGCTGTCGCCATCGCCGGAAACGCCGAGATAGATCAGGTCGCGGTTGGCCAGGTTGGCGCCGGTCAACACGCTGGGCATCCGGCCATGCACCGAGTTGAAACCGTGCGAATTGCCGAGGAAATAGGTCGGCGTTTTCGACGAACACCCGATGCCGGACAGCTTGGCGATGCGATGCGGCGGCAGATCGAGCTCGAAACAGGCGCGCACGATCGCCGCACTGATCGAATCATGCCCGCACCCGGCGCAGAGCGTGGAGATTGCCCCCTCATAATCCCGCCGCGTGAACCCCAGCGCGTTCTTCGGCATATCCGGGTGATGCAGCTTCGGCTTCGGCAAATAGGTCATTTCACGGCCTCGAGTTGCTGGACGGCGGGCGTAGGCGCGACGACATCGCCGATGGCGCCGGCGATGAAGCACGCGGTGATCGGCGAGCCGTCGAAATGCAGCACCTTGGTCAGGCGCTTCGGGTCGATCTCGCCCTCGTTGACCAGCAGGCTGCGCAACTGCGCATCGCGGTTCTGCTCGACGACGAATATCGTGTCATGCTCTGCGATGAACGCCATCACCTCATCGCCGAACGGGAAGCCGCGCACCCGCAGCGCATCCACGCCGATGCCGCGGGCCGCCAATATCTCCACCGCCTCGTCCATCGCCGGGCTGGTGGAGCCGTAATAGATCGCCCCGATCCGCGTCGGCGCCGCCGCATCGCGGCGGATCGCCGATGGAACCAGCGTCTTCGCGGTCTCGAACTTGTGCAGCAGCCGCTCCATGTTGTCCTGATAGGCGTCGCCGGCTTCGGTATATTTCGCGAAACGGTCGCGCGAGGTGCCGCGGGTGAAGAAGCTGCCCTTGGTCGGGTGGGTGCCGGGATAGGTGCGATACGGAATCCCGTCGCCGTCCACGTCAAGATACCGCCCGAACACCCGCCCGGCCTCCAGTTCCTCCGCGGTCATCACCTTACCGCGGTCCAGCACCCTTCTGTCGTCCCAGTTGAACGGCGCGCAGAGCCGGTCGTTCATGCCGATATCGAGGTCGAGCAGCACGAACACCGGTGTCTGCAGCCTATCCGCCAGATCGAACGCCAGCGCGCCAAACTCGAAGCACTCATGCGGGTCTTCCGGGAACAGCAACACATGCTTGGTGTCGCCATGGCTGGCATAGGCGGCACTCAGCACGTCGCATTGCTGCGTCCGCGTCGGCATGCCGGTCGACGGCCCGGCCCGCTGCACGTCGAACAGCACCGCCGGAATCTCGGCAAAATACGCCAGCCCGATGAACTCCTGCATCAGCGAGATGCCTGGCCCCGACGTCGCGGTAAACGCCCGCGCCCCGTTCCACGCCGCCCCGATCACCATGCCGATGGAGGCCAGCTCGTCCTCCGCCTGCACGATGGCGAACTTCTTGCGCCCGGTTTCCTTTTCCACCCGGAACCGATTGCAATAGCCGGTGAACGCCTCGGCCAGCGACGTGGACGGCGTGATCGGATACCAGGCGCACACCGTCGCCCCGCCATACACCGCCCCCAGCCCGGCCGCCGCATTGCCTTCGATGAAGATGCGGTCGCCCACCTTGTCGGACGCCCGCACCCGAAGCCCGATCGGGCAGGCGAGATTGGCCAGCGCCCAGTCCCGCCCCAGATGCAGCGCTTCCACATTGGCGCCGATCAGCTTCGCCTTGGAGCGGAACTGCTCGCCCAGCAGCGTCTCGATCACCTGCGGATCGATCTCCAGCAATGCCGAAAGCGCCCCGACATACATGATGTTCTTGAACAACTGCCGCTGCCGGCTGTCGCTGTACTGCGCGTTGCAGATCGCGGTAATCGGCACGCCGATCACGTTCACGTCGTCACGAAACTTCGACGCCGGCATCGGCTTGGTATTGTCGTAGAACAGGTAGCCGCCGGGCACGATCGACTTCACGTCCTGGTCCCAGGTCTGCGGATTCATCGCCACCATCAGATCGGTGCCGCCGCGCGCCCCCATATGGTTCGCCTCGGACACCCGCACCTCATACCAGGTCGGCAACCCCTGGATGTTCGACGGAAAGATGTTGCGCGGCGTCGCCGGCACCCCCATCCGCAGGATCGACCGCGCGAACAGCTTGTTCGCCGAAGCCGAGCCGGAGCCGTTGACGTTGGCGAACTTCACCACAAAGTCATTAACCGCCTGCAAGGTCATCATGCCGGCACCTTCGCAGCACAGCCCGGCTGCACCTCCGCCATTTGCAGCAGAAAGCGCTGCATGTCCCACGCCCCGGTCGGGCAGCGCTCGGCGCACAACCCGCAATGCAGGCACACATCCTCGTCCTTGGCCATGATCCGCCCGGTCTTCAAGCCGTCCGCCACATACAGCGCCTGCTCCAGGTTCTCCGCCGGCGCATTCAGCCGGGCGCGCAACTCCGCCTCCTCGCCATCCTCGGTGAAGGTGATGCAGTCCACCGGGCAGATATCCACGCAGGCGTCGCACTCGATGCACAATTGCGGCGCGAACACTGTCTGCACATCGCAATTCAGGCAGCGCTGCGCCTCCTTGAACGCCATCGCCCGGTCGAACCCCAGCTCCACCTCGGCGGTGATATCGGCCAGCGCCACCGCCTTCTCCTTGTGCGGCACCTTGAAGCGCAGGTCGATCGCCACGTCGTTGTCGTAGCTCCACTCATGGATGCCCATCTTCTGGCTCACCAGCGTGGTCAACGGCGGCGGCCGCACCGTCACGTCCTGGCCATGGCAGAACCGATCGATCGAGATCGCCGCCTGATGCCCATGCGCCACCGCCCAGATGATGTTCTTCGGCCCGAACGCCGCATCGCCGCCGAAAAACACCCGCGGATTGCTCGACTGGAAGGTCTCGTCATTGACCTTCGGCATCCCCCAGCGATCGAACTCGATGCCGATATCATGCTCGATCCACGGAAACGCGTTCTCCTGCCCCACCGCCACCAGCACGTCGTCGCACGGCATCAGCACGTCCGCAGCCCCGGTCGGCACCAGCTTCCGCCGCCCACCCGCGTCATATTCCGCCCGCACCACCTCGAACAGCATGCCGGTAAGCCGGCCGTTCTTGTGCTCGAAGCTCTTCGGCACGTGGAAGTTGATGATCGGGATATCCTCGTTGATGGCGTCCTGCTTCTCCCACGGCGAGGCCTTCATCTCCTCGAAGCCGCTGCGCACCACCACGCGCACGTCCTCGCCGCCGAGCCGGCGCGCCGACCGGCAGCAATCCATCGCGGTGTTGCCGCCGCCCAGCACCAGCACCCGCCGCCCGATGCTGCTGACATGCCCGAACGACACCGAGGACAGCCAGTCGATGCCGATATGGATATTGGCCGCCGCCTCCCTGCGCCCCGGCAGATCGAGGTCGCGCCCGCGCGGCGCCCCGCAGCCCACGAACACCGCCGCGTAATCCTCGGCGAGCAGCGCCTTCAGCGAGCCGATGTACGAATTGTAGCGCATCTCCACGCCCAGCGCGGTGATATACCCCACCTCCTCGTCGATCACGCTCTCCGGCAGTCGGAATTTCGGGATCTGGCTGCGGATGAACCCACCACCCTGCGCCTCGCTGTCATACACCACCACCTCATAGCCGGACGCCGCCAGGTCCCGCGCCGTCGCCAGACTGGCCGGCCCGGCGCCGACACAGGCGATGCGAAAGCCGTTGCGCTCGGCCGGCGGCGTCGGCATGCGATCGCTGACGTCGCCCTTGTAATCGGCCGCCACCCGCTTCAGCCGGCAGATCGCCACCGGCTCCTCCTCCACTCGCCCGCGCCGGCAGGCCGGTTCGCACGGCCGGTCGCAGGTGCGCCCCAGAATCCCCGGGAACACGTTGGACTTCCAGTTAACCATATAGGCATCGGCGTAGCGGCCATCGGCGATCAGCCGGATATACTCCGGCACCGGGGTATGCGACGGACAGGCCCACTGGCAGTCGACAACCTTATGGAAATAGGCGGGATCGGTGATGTCGGTCGACTTCAAGACGCTCAACTCCCCTTGCCGTCCCGGCGCCGGCTGCGCCGCGTCGCCCCGGCATTTTCGCCTGGGGATAATTCAGTATGGCACCACCGCCGCCCCTCCGGTAGACCCCCCGCAACGCCGATCAGGGCTGGCGCCGCACCGCTTTTTGCCGCGATGATGCCGGTATGCGCGCCCTCATCCTGCTGCTCACCCTGCTGCTGCCATTCCCCAGCGCGGCTGCCACCCTCAAGCTCACCACCTGGAACCTGGAATGGCTCACCGCCCGCCCGCAGGGCGACCCGGCGCTGCCGCGCGACGTGCAGCCGAAGGACCCCGAAGCGATCCACATCCTCAATCGCTACGCCGCCTTCCTGGCGCCCGACGTCGCCGCCCTGCAGGAAGTCGACGGCCCGGCCATGGCCGCCCGCATCTTCCCGCCCGACCGCTACCGGCTGCATTTCACCAACGACGACGTGGTCCAGCGCGTCGGCTTCGCAATCCGCCGCGGCCTGCGCTTCACCGCCAACCCCGACCTGGTCGGTCTCACCCTGCACCCCGGCAGCCGGCTGCGCAGCGGCGCCGACATCACGCTGGAGCTGCCCTCCGGCCGCCTGCGCCTGCTGGCAGTCCACCTCAAGGCCGGCTGCCGCTCCGACCCGCTGGACCGCTCGCGCCGCCCGCAATGCGCCACGCTGCGCCAGCAAATCCCTGCCCTGCAAGGCTGGATCGCCCAGCGCCGCGCCGAGGGCGTGCCGTTCGTGCTGATGGGCGACTTCAACCGCTGGATGGACGGCCACGACGATGTGTTCGCCGCGCTGTCCAAAACCGGCCCGCTCGCCCGCGCCGAAACCGGGCATTACAGCCCCTGCTGGGGCGGCGGCGGCTTCATCGACCACATCATCGCCGGCGGTGCCGCACGCGGCTGGATGCAGCCGGACACCCTGCGCGTGCTGGTGTTCCGCGAGCGCGGCCAGGACTGGAAGCGCCGCCTCACCGACCACTGCCCGGTCTCGGTGCAGTTCCAGGTGCCCGACTGACGCTTCCCCCATCGCCTGCTATGCTGACCCGGCAAAACAGCGGAGCACCTGCAATGAGCCTGACAGTCCTGGTCACCGGCGCCTCGGCCGGCTTTGGCGCGGCGATCGCGCGGCGCCTGGTGGCCGATGGCCATCGCGTCATCGCCGCCGCCCGCCGGCAGCAGCGGCTGGCCGCCCTGGCCGCCGAACTCGGCGACCGCCTGCTGCCGATCACGCTCGACGTCACCGACGCCGCCGCCGTCGCCGCCCTGCCCGCCAGCCTGCCGGAGGCGTGGCGAGCGGTCGATGTGCTGGTCAACAATGCCGGCCTCGGCCTCGGCCTCTCCCCGGCCTGGCAGGCCGATCTGGCGCAGTGGGACACCATGGTGGCAACCAACGTCACCGGCCTGATCCACATGACCCGCGCGCTGCTGCCCGGCATGGTGGAGCGCGACCGCGGCCATGTGATCAACATCTCCAGCACCGCGGCGATCTACCCCTATCCGGGCGGCCACGTGTATGGCGCCTCGAAAGCCTTCGTCACCCAGTTCAGCCTCAATTTGCGCGCCGATCTGGTCGGCACCGGGGTGCGCGTCACCGACCTGGAGCCTGGTCTGGTCGGCGGTTCGGAATTCTCCCAGGTGCGCTTCGGCGACGCCGCCCGCGCCGCCGCGGTCTATGCCGGCACCACGCCGCTCAACCCGGAGAACATCGCCGAGGCGGTCGCCTGGGTGCTGGCGCTGCCGGCGCATATGAACGTCAATCGCATGGAACTGATGCCGACCTGCCAGGCGCCCTCGGCGCTGACCATCAAGCGCAAGACCTGAACCGCGGGTGCGCCACCCGCTCCTGCGCATCACCCTGCCGCTCTCCGGGGTCAACTTCCTGACCCAGGCAGCGCGCGCGGTGCTCTCGGTGGTCGGGCCGGTGCTGGCGGTGCAGTACGGGCTGTCGGCCAGCCAACTCGGCCTGCTCAGCGCGGTGATGTTCGCCGCCTACGGGCTGTGGCAATTGCCGGTCGGCCTGCTGCTCGACCTGTACGGGCCGCGCGCGGTGCAAACCTGCATGGCCGTGGTGGCCGCCGCCGGTTTCGCCGCCTTCGCGCTGGCCGATGGCATGACCGGCTTCATGCTGGCCCGCGCGCTGATGGGCGTCGGCGTCGCCTCCGGGCTGATGGCGGTGCTGAAGGCGCACAGCCTGTGGTTCCAGCGGCATCAGGTGGCGGCCGTCACCGGCATCGCCATGGTGGTGGCCGGCAGCGGCGGCCTCGCCGTCACCGCCCCGGCCGACGCGCTGCTGCCGCTGATCGGCTGGCGCGGCGTGTTCTGGGTGCTGGCCGCCCTCGGCCTGCTCAGCGCCGCCGCCTGCTGGCTGTCGGTGCGCGAACCGCCTCGCGCCGAAGCCGGCGGCCGGCGCCGCGATGGGCGCAAGGTCGCCGAGGCGGTCGCGGTGGTCGGCGCGATCTATTCCCACCCGGTGTTCTGGCGCTTCACCCCGTCGGTGATCCTGCTGACCATCATCAATTTCTCCTACCAGGCGCTGTGGGCCGGCCCCTGGCTGCGCGACGTCGCCGGGCTGGGCGGCAGCGCGCGGGCCAGCGTGCTGTTCTGCTACGCGCTGGGGCTGATGGCCGGCGCCTTCGTCACCGGCCAACTGGCCACGCGGATGCAGGCGCGCGGCTGGTCGCCGATGACCATCCCGTTCGCCTGCGCGTTCGGGGTGATGGCGGTGCAACTGGCGCTGCTCTGCGGCCCGACCGGCCATCTCACCGTCACCCTGCTCTGGGTGGCGCTGCCGTTCTTCGCCTCGGCCGGCCCGGCCGGCTATGCGGCGATCGCGCAGATCTTCCCGGTCGAGCAGATGGGCCGGGTCTCGACGGCGATCAACACCATCACCCTGGCCGGCGCCTTCGCGTTGCAGACGGCGATCGGCGCCATCCTGGACCTCTGGCCGCGCACCGCCAGCGGCGGCTGGGCCAGCGCCGGCTATGGCTGGGCGCTGGCGCTGTCGATCGCCCTGCAACTGGCCGCCCTGGTCTGGGCAGCGCTGCCCCGCCACCGGCGCTAGCTTGCCCAGCAGCCCCCCGCTTGCCCAGCAGTCCGGGGCGCGGCAGGCTGGCGCAGGGGGAACCGAACCATGCATCTGCTGTCCGGCCGCGACGTTGCCAGCCTGGTCGAGATCGCCGACCTGATCGCGCCGCTGGAAGCCGCGATGATCCAGGTTTCCGCCGGCAACGCCGAATTGCCGCTGCGCAGCATGGTGAAACTGCCAGGCGGCAACGCGATGGGCATCATGGGCGGCGCGCTCGGCGACCCGCCCGGTCATGGCATCAAGGTGCTGAGCCTGTTCCCCGACAACCCGCGCCACGGCCGCTCCTCGCATGCCGGGCTGATGCTGCTGTTCGACGCCGAAACCGGCCTGCCGCTGCTGTGCATGGATGCCGCCGTGCTGACCGCGATCCGCACCGCCGCCGCCAGCGCGGTCGCCACCAAGGCGCTGGCCCGGCCGGACGCCTCGGTGCTGGCGATCCTCGGCACCGGCGAACAGGCCGGCAGCCATGTCGCCGCCATGCGCGCGGTCCGCCCGATCAGCCGCATCCTGGTCTGGGGCCGCGACCCGGCCAAAACCGCCGCCTTCGCCGCGCAACACGGCGCCGAGCCGGCCGCAAGCGTCGCCGCCGCGGTAGCGCCGGCCGATATCATCGTCACCGCCACCCCCGCCCGCACCCCGTTCCTGCTGGCCGAGATGCTGCGCCCCGGCCAGCACATCAACGCGGTCGGCGCCAGCGTGGCCAGCATGCAGGAACTGGAAGCCGCCTGCCTGCAACGCGCCAGCCTGTTCACCGACTACATCCCCTCGATGGAACCGCAGGCCGCCGAACTGATCGCCGCCCGCCGCCAGGGTCTGATCGCACTGAACCATCCGATCACCGAAATCGGCGCGGTGCTGGCCGGCAGCCCCGGCCGCAAGGATGCCGGCGAGATCACCCTGTACCGCTCGCTCGGCATCGCCGCGCAAGACCTGGCGGCGGCGCATTTCATCCTGGCCCGCGCCCGTACCCGGGGTGTGGGGAGCGAGTTGGACATCACATGATCCGGGCCGACTGAAGCAAGCAAGGCCTTCTTTTTGTGAACAAAAGGAAGCAAAACAACTTTTCATGCAAAAGAGGAGACGAGATGAGCGGGCTGGTGGAGGGCAAGGTGGCGCTGGTGACCGGGGGGGCGTCCGGCATCGGCCGGGCGGCGGCGCTGGCGTTCGCGCGCGAGGGAGCACTGGTGGCGGTGGCCGACCGGACCGAGGCAGCCGCGCAGGCGACGGTGGCGATGATCAACGCCACCGGCGGCCAGGCGATCGCCATCGCCGCCGACGTGACCCACGCGGAGGACGTCGCCGCCATGGTGGCGCGCACGCTGATCGCCTTCGGGCGGCTCGATTGCGCGTTCAACAACGCCGGCATCGCACCCTTCCAGGTGGGCTCGCTGGGGCAGAAACTGCACGAAACCGGCGAGGCATCCTGGGCGGCGGTGCTGGCGGTGAATCTCACCGGCGTGTTCCTGTGCATGAAGCACCAGGTGCCGGCCATGCTGCGCCAGGGCGGCGGCTCGATCGTCAACACCGCCTCGATCGCCGGCCTGGTCGGGCTGCCGACCTCCTCGGCCTATGTCGCCAGCAAGCATGCGGTGATCGGGATCACCAAGACCGCGGCGCTGGAATATGCGCTGGATCGTATCCGGGTGAACGCGGTGTGCCCGGGCTATATCCGCACGCCGATGACCGATGCCTCGGTGGAACGCCGCGGCGAGGAGTTGATGAGCAAGATCCCGGTGCGGCGGATCGGCGAGCCGGATGATATCGCCGAGGCGGTGGTGTGGATGAGCTCCGACCGGGCGGGCTACATCACCGGCTCGGCCTATGCGGTTGATGGCGGCTATAGCGCCATGTAATCCAGCGGGGCCAGGGAGGGGGACTTGGTCCCCCTCTCGGGCGTTGCCTCAGGCGGCGAGAATTTCGCCGAACCGCGTCCAGGTTTTGCCGCTCCATTTGGCAAGCTGCATCTGCTGGATCGGGTGGAAGTCGGTCGGGCCGGTATCGACCAGGATGCCGGGCAGCAGCACCGGCACCACCTCATGCTTGAGGTTGGCCACCTGCTTCATGATGTTCTCGCGCGAGAAATCGGTCCCGCACTGTTTCAGCACCTGGTGCATTGTGGTGCAGGCGCCGAACGAGGCGATGTAGCCGCCATCGGTGAGGTCGCCGTTCGGGATGTATTTTTTCATGAACGCGCGCCAGGTGTTCATGCCCGGATCGTCCTTCCATTCCGGGTCGGTGGGGTCTTTCAGGTATTGCGAGGAGATCACCCCGATCGCCTTCTCCGGCCCGGCGGGCGTGATGGTGGCGCCGACCGAGGCCGAGACGTTGGTCATCAGGTGATTCGGCTTCCAGCCGATATCGTAGGCCTTGCGGATCACCTGGGCGGCGAATTTCGGGATCGCCGCGGTGACCAGCACATCGGCGCCGGAATCCTTCATCGTGATCACCTGGCTGTCGACCGTGGCGTCGCTCGACTCATAGCTGACCACCTTGATCACCATCTTGTCCCAGGCCTTGCCGAGACCGTCCTTGAGGCCGATCAGGTAATCCTTCCCGAAATCGTCGTTCTGGTAGATCATCGCGACCTTCCCGTTGGGGAAGTTCTTCAGGATGTATTTGGCGTAGATGCGCGCTTCCACCTGATAGCTGGGCTGCCAGCCGATGGTCCACGGGTAGTGCTTGTAGTCGCCCCATTTGTCCGCGCCGGTGGCAACGAAGAGTTGCGGGCATTTCTGGTGGTTGAGGTATTTGTGGATCGCGGTGTTGGTGGGCGTGCCGAGGGTATGGAACACGCAGGCAACCTGGTCCTGCTCGACCAGCTTGCGCACCATCTCGACCGTCTTGGGCGGGCTGTAGGCGTCGTCGTAGGAGATGAAATCGATCATGCGGCCACCGACGCCGCCCTGGTCGTTGACCATCTTCCAGTACGCCGCGTCGCCACGGCCGATCGGGCCATAGGACGAGGCGTTGCCGCTATACGGCATGGTGTTGCCGATCTTGATCGTGGTCTTGGTCACGCCGACCGTTTTGGCCAGTGCCGGCCTGGCCAGACCGATACCGGCGCCGGCGGCGGCCACACCGCCCATGGCGGTCAGGAATGTACGTCTTTTCATGGTGTCTCCCCTTGATGTTTCGTTGTCGGTTGCGAGGCGGAGCGGTAGGCAACGCGTGGCAGGCACGATTCAGTCGGTTCGGGCCGGCGTTTTGCCGATCGACAGGTATTTGCGCACCAGGCTGGCGATGCCGCCGGGCGCGACGAACATCAGCACGATCAGGATCACGCCGTAGACGGCGCCCGGAGCGGCCTTGGAGATATGGTCGGCGACGTTCGGTACGAACTGGATGAACAGGGCACCGAACACGGCGCCCGAGATGGAAGCGGCACCGCCGACCACCATGCCGACGAACAAAATAATCGATAACGTAACATTAAAGCTGTCCGGAGCGACAAACCCTACCGCCAGCGCCGCCAGCGAGCCGCCGACGCCGGTGAACACCGCGCTGACCGCGAAGGTGCGGGTTTTGACCTTGGCGAGGTTGATGCCCATCGCCTCGGCGGCCAGCGGCTGGTCGCGGATCGCCTTCATCGCGCGGCCGATGCGGCCGACGGCGAGGTTGCGCGCCAGGATGAACAGCACCAGCGCGACGGCGAAGCTGAACAGGTACAGCCACTGGTCGGGGGTAAGCGGCAGGCCGAATGGCGCGTCCGGCTTGAACACCGAGATGCCCTGCACGCCGCCGGTCCAGTCGGTAAAGGCATTGTATTTCAGCAGTTGCGGCACCGCGGCGGCCAGCGCCAGGGTGGTCAGCGCCAGATACAGGCCGGTGAACCGCAGCGCCGGCAGCCCGATCAGGAAGCCGGTGATGGCGCAGAGGATCGCGGCGACCGGGATGGTGGACCAGTACGGCAGGTCCCAATGGTCCATCATGATCGCGGTGGTATAGGCGCCGATGGCGTAGAACGCGCCATGGCCGAGCGAGATCTGGCCGTTATAGCCGGTGACCATGTTCATCCCCAGCACCGACAGCGCGTAGGATACCACCAGCGTGAACTGGAACAGCGTGTAGCCGCTGGCCGCGAACATCGGCACCACGCCGAGGGCGACCACCAGGATGATGAGCAGGATGCGTGAGACGGCGGGGTGCATCGGCCTACACCCGGCTGGCGAGGGTTTTGCCGAACAGCCCGGCGGGTTTCAGGATCAGCACCGCGACGATGATGATCAGCGCCATCGACAGCTTGAGGCTGGTGCCGACGATATAGGCGCCGCCGAGGTTTTCGATGATGCCGACCATGAAGCCGCCGATCACCGCACCGAGCGGATTATTGATGCCGCCGAGCAGTGCGGCGGCGAAGGCGTAGAGCAGCACGCCGACCATCATGTTCGGCTCCAGGAACACGATCGGCGCCACCATCATGCCGGCGATGGCGCCGATGGCCGCCGCCAGCCCCCAGCCGAGCACCAGCATGCGCGCCACCGGAATGCCGACCAGCTGGCTGCTGACCGGGTTGAACGCGGCGGCGCGCATGGCGAGACCGAGCCGGGTGAAGCGGAAGAACGCCCACACCGACAGCAGCACCACCAGCGTGACGCAGGTGGAGCCGAGCTCGTGCGGCGAGAACATGCCGAACAATACCGGGCCGCCGCTGCCGAACGGGCTGGGGAAGGACTTCAGCGTATAGGTGAACAGCCAGCCGGCGCTGTTGTTGAATATCAGCATCATGCCGATGAACACCGCGACCATCGCCAGCACCGGGGCGTTGGACAGCGGTTGCAGCAATACGCGCTGCAACACCGCGCCCATGGCGAACGAGATCACCAGCGTGGCGGCGAAGGCTGCCCAGTACGGCAGGCCCCAATGCATCAAGGTGAACGCGATGTAGGTGGAGAACATCGCCATTTCGCCCTGGGCGAA
>DATJEA010000249.1:0-9037 GCA_035497095.1 Acetobacteraceae bacterium
GCGCGGCATTGGTGACGCATTGCCAGGCCGGCGGCACCGGCGCGGCCGGGCCTTCGCGCCGGGTGATCGGGCCGAACAGCACCAGGCGTTCCACCCGCTCCGGCTCCAGCGTGGCGAACAGTCCGGCGACCATGCAGCCCCAGGAATGCGCCAGCAGCGACACCCGGGGCAGGCCGAGCCGGGCGGTGATGGCCGCCACCGCGCAGCCGATCTGGGCGGCCGCCGCCGGGGCACGGCCAAGCGGCGGCGCGGCCTCGGGCGTGGCGGCCATCTCGGGGTAGCGGTCGGAACCGCCGAAGCCGAGGAAATCAACCCCGAACACGTCGAACCCGGCCTCGGCCATGGCATCCGCCCAGGAGCGGCCGTCGAAACGGAAGCCGGCCGAGAGCGCGGCGGGGAAGGTGGCGCCATGAACATACAGCACCGCATGGCGGCCCGGATTGGTCGCCGCCGGTTGATGGAACATGTGCAGCGCAAGACCCGGAACCGGGCTGGGGATGCTGAAAAAGGCGGGCTCGGGCATGGCTGATCCTCCGACAGCGCCGGGGTTCGCCCGGCGGCAGACGGCAGATCGCACGGATTCGGCTCGACATGGTTCGTTGACGATCGAACTGTGAGAATTCAGTTATAACTCATACCTACCCCAGCCAGCCCGCCAGCAGCCCCCCCGGCGCCAGCAGCACGAAGGCCCAGAGCGGGGCGGAGAGCCAGTTGGCGAGTTGGAAGGTCCACCAGTTCATCTCGAAGATGCCGCATAGCAGCGGCACGGTGGCGCGCAGCGGGCTGAAGAAGCGGCAGAACACCACGCTCAGCGCGCCCCAGCGGCGGAAGAACCGCTCGCCGCGCGGCAGCATCTCGGGGTAGCGCGACAGCGGCCAGATATGCCGGGCGCGGTCCTTGATGCGGTAGCCGATCGCGTAGCTGGCCCAGTCGCCCAGCGCCGCACCCAGGCTGACCGACAGCCAGACCGGCAGGAACGGGATATGGCTGGCGCCGACCAGGCCGCCGACCGCGACCAGGATCAGGGTCGCCGGCACCACGAACGAGACGAAGGCCAGCGACTTGAAGAACGCCAGCGCAAAGACGATCGGCGCCGCCCAGTGCTGGTTGGTCTCGATGAATGCCAGCAATCCGTCGAGCGCGTGATGGAACCACAGCATCAGGCGGTCGGCAGCCGCAGGAAGCCGAGTTCGGCCGGCGCCTCGGCCAGTTCTTCCACAATCGAGTCCACCACCGCGCTGCGCGGGCCGTAGCGGCAGGCGCGCAGCATCTCCTCCACCGCCGGCTCCGGCCCGTCGATCAGCGCCTCCACGGTGCCGTCGGCGCGGTTGCGCACCCAGCCGTTGAGGCCCAGCGCGCGGGCCTGGGCGACCATCCAGTCGCGGAAACCGACATTATGCACATGGCCGGCGATGCTGAGCCGGCGGGCGGCCATCAACCGGCGTCCCGCAGCAGGCTGAGCAGCCGGGCGGCCAGCGCGATATCGGCGGCAACCTGGCGCAGCCGTGCCTCGGCCTCCTCGTCGTGGCCCCAGAATTCGATCTGGGTGGTTTCATCGAGATACGCGATTTCGTAGGCGCGCCCGGCGTCCAGCGCGCCGTCGGCCAGCGCGAGGCCGAGCACCAGGCTGCCCATCGCCGGCACCGCGATGCCGAGTGCGGCAAGCGCGTGCGGGCCGAGCCGGGCGGTGGCGGCGGCCAGCGCCGCGAGGGCAGCCGGCTCCTGCGCGACATGGACGATGCCGGTGGTCCAGCGCAACCTGGCGCCGTGGCGCTCGGCGGCCCAGTCCAGCCAGGGTTGCCAGGTCTGCTGCTGGCGGGCGGCCAGCTGCGCGGGGAAGTCGGCGCGGTAGCATAGCAGGTCGGACTCGGCGTAGCGCGCCAGTTCCAGCGCCACCGGGGCGGGGTCCGGCGCGATGCGGGCCTGGGCGGTGCCGGCGAGGCGGGTCAGCGGCAGGTCGTCGTAGCTCAGTTCGCCACCCTTGCCACCGCCGGCGCGCTGCCACTCGCCGGCTACCGCCTCGGCCAGCGCCTGCGCCGGCAGCAGCAGCGGCGTGCCGCTCCCTTCTCCGGGGATGTTCACCGGCCGGGCATCCAGCGCTACCTGCCAGCCGGCTTCGGCCCGGATCGGGGCGGCGATGTCCCAGAAGCGCTTCATCGGCGAACTCCCATCATCAGCGGCGCGCGGCGCGCGGCGGCGGGCGGCGGAGCGGGGTCGGCGGTGCGCCGGGTACCGGGCCGGCGGCGGTGCCGCGCACCACGGCCAGCGCGGCGGTGCACTGATCGTCGGAGGGCAGCACGGTCGGGCCCGGTATCCGCCGGCCGGCCGCGGCATCGGCCAGCGCGGTGGCGACATCGCCGGTCACCGCCGCGTGATCGAGGCTCAGCACCGGGCTGCGGAAGCTGCCGCGCAGCAGCAGCGGCACCACCAGGCCGGGGCCGCCGATGCGCAGCGTCGGGCGCAGGCGGATATCCATCGCCTCGTCGGAGAATTGCAGCGTGCCATCGGCCTGCACCAGCGCCCGGTCGGCATCCAGCAGCAGCGTGGCCAGCCTCGCCTTGCCGGCATCGCTGTCGAGCCGCAGCGCGAGGCAGCGCAGGCGGGAGCGGCCGGGGCCGAACAGCAGGTCGGGCGACAGATGCGCCACCCGCAATATGCCGGCGAATGGCGGCACCAGCACCGCGTTGTCGATCGTGCCGTCGACGATGGCGGCGGCCAGATACCCGCTGGCGCTGGCCGCCCAGGCATGCAGCGAGCGGCCGGCGGCGGTCAGGTCGGCGTCGATCTGCAAGGTGCCGGTGATGTCCTTGACGCTGCCGACGCTTTGCAGCAGCGGCCGCACCGACAGGCCGGGCGCCTTCAGCCGCAGCGAGACCGGCGCCGGGTCGCGCGTGCTGTCCAGGCTGGCGCTGAGCTCCACCGGCCCGCCGGCAAGCTGGGCCTGCACCGGCTCGGCCAGCAGCTTGCCGTCCTTCAGCACGAGGCTGGCCGACAGGTCCTTGAATGGCAGCCCGCCCAGGTCGAACTCGCCGAAATCCAGCGTGACCGCGGCATCGGCGAGACCCAACGGCGCGAGACTGAACCGATCATCCGGAATCAGCGGCCGGATGGTGCGGGCGAATGGCAGCGCCGCGGTCGGTGGGCTGTTCGGCAGCGGCAGGAAGTCATAGTCGCCGAGCTGGGTCTCCAGCGCATCGAGATCGAGCTTGCCGCCACGCAGCCGCAGCGTGATCGCCGGCCGGGCGCCGGCCGCGGCGGGATGGGTCAGGTCGAGCGTGCCGGCGATGTCGCCCTGCGGCAGCAGCAGGGTGAACGCCGGCAGCCGGATGCCATGCCGCCAGCCGCCTGGTGCCGCCAGCAGATGGGCGCTGGCGGTGAAGTCGCGCAATGGCGGCAGGCGGTATGCGACCAGCGGCGCGAAGCTGGTGAGGTCGCGGATGCGGCCGGAGAACCGCAGATCGGCGCCGTTGCCGTTGGCCGGGTTGCCGAGCGTGCCGCTGGCCTCCACCCGACTGCCGCCCAACGCCAGCGTGCCGTCGAGCCGCAGCGGCAGCGCGCTGCCGAGATTGGCCAGCGTGCCCAGCGTGCCGGTGGCGGCCAGCGGCGTCGCGTTCAGCGTGCCCTGTAGCGAGAAATGCGCCGGCTGGCCGGCGGCGGTGGCGGCGATCGTCGCGCTGTCGATCTGCAACCCCGGCACCAGGCTGCCGAGATCGCTGGGGCCGATGGCGAATTTGCCGGCCACCAGCGCCGCCGCGCCGCCGGCATCGGACAGCCGGGCCGTCATGCTGATGCGGCGCAGCGGCGGCAGCCTGGGCAGCTTGTAGCCGGCCAGCGTCGCCAGGCTGGTCAGCGCCGAGGGATCATCCAGCGTGCCGTCCAGCGTCAGGTCATAACCGGCCGGGCGCCAGGGCTCGCGCAGCGCGCCGGACAGGGTGAACTGCGCGGCCGGCAACGTGGCGCGCAGATAGACGTTCCACGGCGTGGTGGCATCCGGTTGCAGCAGGCGCACCAGCGAGCCGGTCTGCGCGGTGATCGCGACGTTGCCGGACGGCAGGTGCAGGTCGGCCGCCCAGTCGATCGCCGCACCGCCGTCGCTGCGGGTGGCCGACAGCCGCCGCACATCGATGGTGGCCGGCGCGCCGCCATGCGGATCGTACCAGACCACCCTGCCGTCCTTCACATGCAGCGTGCGGATCGTCAGCGGCTGCGGCGTGGCGGCGCCGGCGGCAGGGGCCGGACGCGGCGCCGGCGTGAACCGCCAGTTGCGCGCGCCGTCTGGCGCGGTCTCCAGCCGCAGGTCCGGGCCGATGAACACCAGCCGGGCGATGTCGAGCCGCCCGGCGAGCAGCGCGCGCAGCCCCAGATCGGCCTCCACCCGAGGGATTTTCAGCATGTCCGGATGGCTGCTGCCGGGCAGGTTGCCGAGCACCACATCATCGGCCGAAATCGTCGGGGTGAACCAGGAGAGCACCGCAAGCCGGCCGCGAATGGTGAAATTCCGCCCGGTGGCGGCACTGATCGCCGCCTCGACGCGCGGCTTGTAGCTGTTGAGGTCGAAGTTCCACAGCGCGATGCCAAAGCCGAGCAGCACCAGCACGCCGAGAATCCCGAGCGTGGAGATCACCCTGGCCAGCACATGCGGCCGGCGGTGCCGCAGGCGCGGCGCCTCGGGCAGCGGGAAGAAGGATTTCGGCTGGCTGGCGGGCATGCTGGAGTCCTGGCGGGGCCGGTGGCGCCGCCACTCTAGCCCGGACCGAGGGCCGGCGTAACCAGCAGTACCGCCAAACTCATGCGGCCGATGCGCCGCCGGCGGGGCTCAGCGGCGCGCCTTGCGGGCGGCGTAACGCGCGTCGCGGGCGGCCTTTTGCTGGGCGGCCAGTTCCACCGCGGCGGCCTTGGCCCTGAGCGCCTCGGCGGCTTCCTCGGCCTTGCGGGCCTCGGCCTCGGCCTTGCGGGCGGCTTCCTCGGCGGCCTTGCGCGCCAGTTCGGCCTCACGCGCCAGCCGGCGTTCGGCGGCACGGGCCTCGCGCGCGGCGGCGATCTTCAGCCGCTCCTCGCGCTGGGCGACCACCGCGGGATCGTCCGGGGCGGGTTGGGCACGGAACTTCTCAAGCATCGTCTTGCGCGCGTTGGCAGCCGCTTCGCGCCGGTCGTTGAAGTTCGCGCCCTTGTAGCCGCTCATTACGTCGTTCTCCTTGGCGGTGATGTGTCAGCCATAGATGGTATGCGTAAACCCGCCGCACACCCCATCGGCCTGCGCGCGTTACCTAGCATTGTTCGCGCCGCCGCATCCCCCGCCTGCCGCGCAGCAGACGCGCGCCAAGCGGGAGGCGGAAGGCGTTTCGCGGGCGGTATATCAGGGGGGCCGGGCGGCGCTGCCGCACCGAACCCCCTGATACACGGCATCCTGCAAATCCGATCTTCGGTCGCTACAGCAGGAAACTGGTCTTTCCGGCCGCAGGGTCGGGGAACACCAGTTCCACCTGCTTGGCGCCATAGGCGAAGGCGATCTCGTATTTCAGTGTATCGTTGGTCCAGTGCCGGCGCGGCGAGCCCTGCTTGGTGATGCCGCGGCCGCTGCTGAATTCGATGCCATCTCCCACCTGATAGACGGTAATGAAGAGCTTCCGGTCCGCCTCGGCGATCGCGATGGCGTCACACAGAAACTTCTGGCGTGTCTCGGACATTCTCCGACTCCTCTTCCCCAGCCGGTCGCTAGACTATCACTCCAGGCGGCGCGCGGTTTGCCGATGCTGCGTAAGAGCCATGCAGAATTGTTGCGCCCGCGCCTGCGCATCATAGCACACTTCCTTTAAATGCTGGTAATTTCGGCAATTTTGTAACCTTGTGCAAACAACAGCGCGCGCAGGTCGGCATGATTCACCCGCGCCCGCGCCTCGGCGGCGACGATCGGCCTGGCGCGGAACGCCACGCCCAGCCCGGCCTCGCGCAGCATCGCCAGGTCATTGGCGCCATCGCCCACCGCCAGCGTCGCCGACATTTGCAAGCCCCGTGCCGCGGCCAGTTCGCGCAGCGCGGTCAACTTCGCCTCGCGGTCCAGGATCGGCTCGCCGAGTTCGCCGGTCAGCGCCGCGCCATCGTCCAGCAACGCGTTGGCGCGATGCACGTCGAACCCCACCAGCGCCGCCACCCGGCCGGTGAACCAGGTGAAACCGCCGGAGACCAGCGCCGTGGTGGCGTTGTGCTTGCGCATGGTGGCGACCAGTTCGCGGGCACCTTGGGTCAGTTTGGTTTGCTTCCAGGTCTGTTCCAGCGCATCCAGCCCCAACCCCTTCAGCATCGCCACCCGGCGACGCAGCGCCTCGGCGAAGTCGATCTCGCCGTTCATGCTCTGCCGGGTGATCGCGGCAATCTCGGCCTTCAGCCCGGCATAGGCCGCCATCTCGTCCAGCGTCTCGGTGGTGACGATGGTGCTGTCCATATCGGCCACCAGCAGCCCCTTGCGGCGGCCGCGCGCGCGGGTGGTGATGGCGTCGATCGGCAGGCCCTCCAATGCCGCCTCCACCACCGCCGCGTCGGGCGCCGCACGGCATGCAATGTCGGCCGCCTCGCGCGGCGATAATATCACCGGGGCCGCACCGGCGACCGCTTCGCGCACCCGGGCGATCACGGCGTCGGAGAGAGTGGTGGCGGCGCGGTCGGCGACCAGGGTAAGGACGTGGCTCATGCCGGGGCGTATGCGATCACGGACAGAAGGAAGCAAGCGTGTTCTTTTTTGAAAAAAAGAACCAAAAAATTTTCATTCCCTGGAGCCCCGGACCTCGGTCCGGGACTCCAATGGATAAAGTTTTTTTGCTTCTTTGTTTTCAAACAAAGAAGACCTTCCTGTGACTCCCCACGCCCTGCTGCTCGCCGGCCCGACCGCCAGCGGCAAATCGGCGCTGGCGATCGCCCTGGCGCGGCGCCTCGATGGCGTGGTGATCAACGCCGACGCGATGCAGGTCTATGCCGAGTTGCGCATCATCACCGCCCGGCCGAGCATCGAGGACGAGGCGCTGGCGCCGCATGCGCTCTATGGCGTGCGGCCCGCCGCCGAGCCCGGCAGCGCCGCCTGGTGGCGGGGTGCGGCGCTGGCGGCGATGCAGGCGGCGCATGACGCCGGCAGGCTGCCGATCATCTGCGGCGGCACCGGGCTGTATTTCTCCGCGCTCACCGAGGGCCTGTCCGACATCCCCGACCCCGGCGAGGCGGCCCGTGCCGAGGCGCGCTGGCTGCTGGCCGAGCAGGGGCCGCTGGCGCTGCACGCCGCCCTCGCCAAGGTCGATCAGGCCACCGCGGCCCGGCTGCGCCCCAGCGACAGCCAGCGTGTGGCGCGCGCCTGGGAGGTGTGGCGCGGCACCGGGCGCGGGCTGGTGGCCTGGCAGGCCGAGCGCCCGCCGCCGCCGCCCTGGCGCTTCACCGCGCTGCTGCTCGATCCGCCGCGCGACGCGCTGCGCGCCGCCATCGCCGGCCGGTTCCAGGCCATGCTCGACCACGGCGCGCTGGCCGAGGTGGCCGCCCTGCTGGCGCTGGGCCTCGACCCCGCGCTGCCGGCAATGCGCGCGCTCGGCGTGCCGGAGCTGGCGGCGCATCTGCGCGGCGAGTCCGATCTGGCCGAGGCGGCCCGCCGCGCGACGCTGGCCAGCGGCCAGTACACCAAGCGGCAAGCCACCTGGTTCCGTCATCGAAGATTGGCCGAACCCGCGCGCACGCATATGATCCATGCGCGGATCACAGGTCTCACGCAATTTTCGGAAAGCGAATGGGCAAATTTATTGGCGTTTATTCAGGCGCCGGGTTGACGCGATGCAGCATATCGCCGTAGGGATGCAACCATCATGAATCAAACAACCGCACCCTCCCAGGATACCCTTGCCCAGGATACCCTTGCCCAGGATACCGGCACCACGACCCAGGACCAGCCCGGCGCTGAAGTTGTCCTGCGCGCGCTGAAGGATCAGGGCGTAGAGGTTATTTTCGGCTATCCGGGCGGCGCGGTGCTGCCGATCTACGACGCCATCTTCAACCAGAACGCCATCCGCCATGTGCTGGTGCGCCACGAGCAGGCCGCGGTGCATGCCGCCGAGGGCTATGCGCGCTCCACCGGCAAGGTCGGCGTGGTGCTGGTCACCTCCGGCCCCGGCGCCACCAACGCGGTGACCGGCCTGCTCGACGCGCTGCTGGACAGCATTCCGCTGGTCTGCCTCACCGGCCAGGTCGCCACCCATTTGATCGGCAACGACGCCTTCCAGGAGGCCGACACCACCGGCATCACCCGCCCGGCGACCAAGCATAACTATCTGGTCAAGCGCTCCGAGGATCTCGCCCGCGTGGTGCACGACGCCTTCTATGTGGCGCGCAGCGGCCGGCCCGGCCCGGTGGTGATCGACCTGCCGAAGGACATCCTGATCGGCAAGGCGCCCTATGTCGGGCCGCCGACCGAGCCGCACCGCTCCTACCGCCCGCAGACCATGCCGGATGCCGGCCAGGTGGCGAAGGCCGCCGCGCTGCTGAAATCCGCCCGCCGGCCGGTGATCTATTTCGGCGGCGGGGTGATCAATGCCGGGCCGCAGGCAGCCGCGGCACTCGCCGCATTCGTGCGCAAAACCGGCATGCCCTGCACCAGCACGCTGATGGGCCTCGGCGCCTATCCGGGCGGCGACCCGCAATTCCTCGGCATGCTGGGCATGCACGGCACCTGCGAGGCGAACCTCGCCATGCATGGCTGCGACGTGATGCTGGCGGTCGGCGCCAGGTTCGACGACCGGGTGACCGGGCGGCTCAACGCCTTCAGCCCGGACAGCCGCAAGATCCATATCGATATCGACCCGTCCTCGATCAACAAGAACGTGCCGGTGGAGATCCCGATCGTTGGCGATGCCGGCAATGCGCTGCACGCCCTGCTGGCCGCCTGGCAGGCCGATCCCACCGAGCAGGACCGCCCGGCGGGTCGGCCTACTGCCAGGGAATGACGCCCTCGAGCCACGCCGGCGCGTACTTCTCGATGCGCTTCGCCAGCCGGATGCCGCTCTGCAGC
>DATJEA010000250.1:0-3096 GCA_035497095.1 Acetobacteraceae bacterium
TCCGGGATTTCCGACAGGTCCTTCTCGTTCTCCTTCGGGATGAACACGGTCTTGATCCCGGCCCTCAGCGCCGCCAGCAGCTTCTCCTTCAGCCCGCCGATCGGCAGCACCCGCCCACGCAGCGTGATCTCGCCGGTCATCGCGATATCGCGCCGCACCGGGATGCCGGTCAGCACCGAGATGATGCTGGTCGCCATCGCCACGCCTGCCGACGGCCCGTCCTTCGGAGTCGCCCCCTCCGGCACGTGGACATGGATGTCCCGCTTCTCGAACAGCGTCGGCTTGATGCCGAAGCTGATCGAGCGGCTGCGCACATAGCTCAGCGCCGCCGACACGCGCTCCTGCATCACTTCGCCCAGCTTGCCGGTCGCCTTGGTGTTGCCCTTGCCCGGCAGTAGCACACTCTCGATGGTCAGGATCTCGCCGCCCACCTCGGTCCAGGCCAGCCCGGTCACCACGCCGACCATATCCTCGGTCTCCGCCTCGCCGTGCTGGAAGCGCCTGACGCCCGCGAACTTGTCGAGGTTCTTGCGCGTGAACGACAGTTTCTTCACCTTGCCGGTGACGATCTCCTTCACCGCCTTGCGCGCCAAGCTGGCCAGTTCGCGCTCCAGGTTCCGCACCCCGGCCTCGCGGGTATAGAAGCGGATCAGGTCCAGCAGCGCGTCGTCGGTGATCGCCCACTCGGTCGGCTTCAGGCTATGCGCCTCGGTCTGCTTGGGGATCAGGTGGCGCTTGGCGATCTCCACCTTCTCATCCTCGGTGTAGCCGGGGATGCGGATGATCTCCATGCGGTCCATCAGCGGCCCGGGGATGCGCAGGCTGTTCGACGTGGTGACGAACATCACATCGGACAGGTCGTAATCCACCTCCAGATAGTGATCGGCGAAGGTTGCGTTCTGCTCCGGGTCCAGCACCTCCAGCAGCGCGCTGGAAGGATCGCCGCGCCAATCCGCCCCCAGCTTGTCGATTTCGTCGAGCAGGAACAGCGGGTTGGAAGTCTTGGCCTTCTTCATGCCCTGGATCACCTTGCCGGGCATCGAGCCGATATAGGTACGCCGATGGCCGCGCACCTCCGCCTCGTCGCGCACCCCGCCCAGGCTCATCCGCACGAAGTTGCGCCCGGTCGCCCGCGCGATCGACTTGCCGAGCGAGGTCTTGCCGACGCCGGGTGGCCCCACCAGGCACAGGATCGGCCCGCGGATCTTCTGGCTGCGCGACTGCACCGCCAGATATTCCAGAATCCGCTCCTTGACCTTCTCCAGCCCATAATGGTCGGCGTTCAGCACCTTCTCCGCCGCCGCCACGTCGTTGGTCACCTTGCTGCGCTTGCGCCACGGAATCGCCAGAATCCAGTCGAGATAGTTGCGCACCACCGTCGCCTCGGCGCTCATCGGGCTCATCGTGCGCAGCTTCTTCAGCTCGCCCAGCGCCTTCTCGCGCGCCTCCTTGGAGAGCTTGGTCTTCTTGATCCTGGCTTCCAGCTCGGCGGTCTCGTCCTTGCCGTCCTCGCCCTCGCCGAGCTCCTTCTGGATCGCCTTCAGCTGCTCGTTCAGATAGTACTCGCGCTGGGTCTTCTCCATCTGCCGCTTGACGCGGTTGCGGATGCGCTTCTCCACCTGCAGCACGCCGATCTCGGACTCCATGTGCCCGAACACCCGCTCCAGCCGCTCGCCGACCTTGGCGGTCTCCAGGATCTCCTGCTTCTCGGCGATCTTCAGGTTGAGATGGCTCGAAATCGTGTCGGCCAGCTTGCTCGGCTCCTCGATCTGGTTCAAGGAAACCAGCACCTCGGGGGCGATCTTCTTGTTCAGCTTGATATACTGCTCGAACTGGCTGACCACCGAGCGGCCGAGCGCCTCCAACTCCTTGCCGGCGCCGCCATCGAGGTCGGCCATCGGCTCCACGAAGGCCTCGAAATAGCTCTCGGTCTCCTTGAACCCGGTGATCTTCGCCCGCCGGCCACCCTCCACCAGCACCTTCACGGTGCCGTCCGGCAGCTTCAGCAGTTGCAGGATCGTCGACACGGTGCCGACCCGGTAGATATCTTCGGCCGCCGGCTCGTCCTGCGCCGCGTTCTTCTGGGCGACCAGCAGGATCTGCTTGTCGTCCTTCATCACCGCCTCCAGCGCGCGGACCGATTTCTCCCGGCCGACGAACAGCGGCACGATCATGTGCGGAAACACCACGATGTCGCGCAGCGGCAGCACCGGCAGCAGATCGGCGCGCGTCAGCCCGGCCTCGGACGCGGCCTTGCCCGACTCGGCCTTCCCGGCATCAGCCTTCACAACCTCCGGCTTGGAGGCCACTTTCTTCTCCGGCACGCCGTTATCGTCAGAATTCGTCATGGTATTGACCTCCTACAGGACAGTCGGCACGCGAACCGCCCCGATAATGGGCACGGACCGCATCCTCAGAACGACTTGCCAACCCGCCACCAGCCCGGCCAGCGCCCGGCACCGATTCGCGGTATGCCGGGCAGCAGGGGTTGGCGCGCTGCTCACGCCCGGATGATGAATCCGATATCGGCATCCTCCGCAGGCGCTGCAAGGTCTTGACAAACCCGCGCCCACCCGCGGCCATCAGGCACTGGTTTCGACGCGTTCCTTACCGTAGAGGAACAGCGGATTGGCGCGGCTTTCCGCCACTTCGCGGTTGATCACCACTTCCTCCACGCCGTCCAGGCTCGGCAGGTCGTACATGGTCGCCAGCAGAATCTGCTCCATGATCGAGCGCAGTCCGCGTGCCCCGGTCTTGCGGGCAATCGCCCGGCGCGCCACCGAGGCCAGCGCGTCGTCGGTAAAGGAGAGCTTCACGCCCTCCATCTCGAACAGCCTGGCATACTGCTTCACCAGTGCGTTCTTCGGCTTGCTGAGGATCTCCACCAGCGCCGCCTCGTCCAGATCCTCCAACGTCGCCACCACCGGCAGCCGGCCGATGAACTCGGGGATCAGCCCGAAACGCAGCAAATCCTCCGGCTCCACCTCGCGCAGCACCGCGCCGACGCGCCGCTCCTCGGGGTCCTTCACATCGGCGCCGAAGCCGATGCCGGAGCCCTTGCCGCGCGCCGAGATGATCTTGTCGAGTCCGGAAAAC
>DATJEA010000251.1:0-4909 GCA_035497095.1 Acetobacteraceae bacterium
TGATCGCGATCGGTCGTCAGGCGCATCATCCCTCGCTCAAAGAGCGGTTCGCGGCGGCAGCCGAGGCGCCGACCGACCCGACACCGGTGGAAGCGATGCGCCATCGCCTCCAGACGCCGGAAGGCAAGACGCTCTACGCGCTGCGCAAGCAAATCCCCGAGCCGGTGTTCGGCATCATCAAGTCGGCACTGGGGTTCCGTCAGTTCCTGCGGCGCGGGCTCGACCAGGTGCGCGGCGAATGGAGCCGCGTGACCATGGCGTGGAACATCAAACGAATAGTCGTGCTGACGGCGGCGGGTTAAGCCAATGGCCGCCCTCTTTGCCTCCCGCAACGCCGCCGGAGACGACTGCTGATCAGTTCCGCGCGTCCGACCACCCCAACCCCCCGCTCCGCACCATCACGGGCAGATCAACACCTCAGCAGGCGGACGATCCGCAAGCCAAAAACCAACATGGATCCAAACCTCACTCCGACAGGCTGCTAGATCGCGTTGACATACGGGATTCCGGCTCGACGGGAAATCTGAGCCAAGCTCCGTTTTGCAGGAGCGTTGGATGTCGTCGGTTCGGTTGATGTTGAAACACTACCAGTGGGAACGGATACCGCCGCATCTGCTTGGCAAGCGGGGTGATCCTGGCAGGACGGGCGCGGACAATCGGCCGCTCGCGGGGTGGCTTGACCACAAAGATCCATGCTGTGGGCAATCCGTTGCGGTTTATTCTCACGCCAGGCCAGGCCAGCGACATCACGCAGGCCGAAACTCTGATCGAAGACATGCCCGCCGAGCATGTTCTTGGCGATAAAGGCTACGATTCAAAATCGCTGCGTGATGCCATCACACAACAGGGTGCTGTCGCGGTGATTCCGCCCCGAACAACATCGCCGCAGGTTCATTGTGACTTCGCGCTCTACTGCGAGCGCAATCTGGTCGAGCGTTTCTTCCTCAAGCTCAAGCATTTCAGACGCATCACGACACGCCACGAACAAACGCCGCGAGCCTTCCTCTCCATGCTGTCCATCGTCAGCGCGTTCATCTGGACACGCTGAATGTCAGCGCGATCTACGCATTCGCCTTGCACCACCGCGCCACCTGCTCATGTGTCGCGAACCACACCTTGCCCTGGCTCTTGATGTATTTGATCAGCCGTTCCAGCACCGTGATGCGGCTGCGGTGGCCGCTCACGTGCGGGTGCATGGTCAGCAGGAACAGCCCGCCCTCGGCCAGCGCGCCGTCGAATTCGGCGCGGAAGATTTCCTCCACCGAACTGGGCGGCGTGTAGGGGCGCAGGCCGGAGAAGCGGTTCATGTTGAAATACACCGCGTCGTCGCGAATCCATTCCGGCGGCAGTTCCACGATGCCGGAGGGCTCGCCGTCCGACAGCAGCTCGTACGGGTCGTCGTCGGCCATCAGCGAGGAATCGTAGAGCAGCCCCATCTCCTGAATGATCACCAGCGTGTTCGGCGAGAAATCCCAACTGGCGGTGCGCATGCCGACCGGCGGCCGGCCGGCGAGCTGCTCCAGCACCTCGGCGGCGCGGAACGACAGGTCGCGCTCGGCTTCGTAGGGCAGCGTGGTGTTGCGCTCATGGATCCAGGAATGGATGCCGATCTCGTGGCCCTCGGCCGCCACGCCGCGCACCTCGTCGGGGTGCAGCAGCGCGGAGACGGCGGGGTAGAAGAAGGTGGCCGGAATCCCCTCGCGCTCCAGCAGCGCGCGGATGCGGGGCATGCCGCGTCGGCTGCCGTACTGGCCCTCGCTGATGCGCATCGGGCTTTCATCGGCGTCGCGCAGCGGAATGGTCTCGTGGTCGGCGTCGAAGCTCAGCGCCACGGCGCAGGTGGCACCGTCCGGCCAGCTTGGCGGCGCCAGGCTGCGGCCGCCATAGGCGCGCTCGACGATGCCGCGCCAGGTGCTCTCGCCCCATTGCCAGGGTTCGCCGCGGGTGGTGCTGTCGGGCTCGCTCATGTGGGGTTCCTTCTCGGCTGCGCATGCCTATGCTGCGCCGGAAACCGCCAACCCGGAAGAGTCCCCCCATGTCTGCCGCGATATCCGCCACCGACCCCGCCATGATGACCGCCGAGGAACTGCTCGGCCTGTATTCCCGCCGCGCCCTCAGCCCGGTGGAGGCGGTGCAGGCGGTCAGCGAGCGCGTCGCGCAACTGAACCCGGCGATCAACGCCTTCGCCGCGATGAACCCCGACGCGCTCACCGCCGCCGCCGAGAGCGAGGCGCGCTGGCGGGTCGGCCGGCCGATCGGCGCGCTGGACGGCGTGCCGGTGACGGTGAAGGACCTGGTGGACGTGGCCGGCCTGCCGACCCGGCGCGGCAGCCGCCTCACCGAGCCCGGCCCGGTGGCCGAGGACGCCCCCGCCGTCACCAGCCTCAGGGCCGGGGGCGCGGTGATCATCGGCAAGACCACCACCACCGAATTCGGCTGGAAATCGCAAGGCGACTGCCCGCTGCACGGCATCACCCGCAACCCGTGGAACCTGCACCACACGCCGGGCGGCTCCTCGGCGGGCGCCGGCGCGGCGGCGGCGGCCGGCTTCGGGCCGCTGCATCTCGGCACCGACGCCGGCGGCTCGGTGCGCATCCCGGCCGCCTGGTGCGGTGTGGTCGGGCTGAAGCCGAGCTTCGGCCGGGTGCCGCAATGGCCGCTCGGCGCGTTCGCCAACGTCGCCGTGCTCGGCCCACTCGCCCGCACCGTGCGCGACGCAGCGCTGCTGCTGAACGTGCTGGCCCGCTTCGACCTGCGCGACCCGTTCTGCCTGCCTGATGACCCGCGCGACTGGTGCCTCGGCATCGAGGACGGCGTCGCCGGCCTGCGCATCGCCGTGCTGCGCCAGCCGGGGTTCGAGGCGCCGGTGGACTGGGAGGGCATCGCCGCGGTGGAGCAGGCCGCGCAATTCCTGATGGAAGCCGGCGCCGAGGTGGAGGAGGCCGACCCCGGCCTGCCCGACACGCGGGCGATCTTCTCGGACCTGTGGGGCACCGCCCTGGCCCGGCTGGTCAACGGCTTCCCGGAAACCCGCCGCCACATGCTGGACCCCGGCCTGCTGGACATCGCCGCCGCGAACGCCGGCGCCAGCGCCGAGGCCATGCTGGAGTGCGAAGCCAGCCGCCTCGCCGCCGCCCACGCCATGGCCCGCTTCCACCAGCGCTACGACCTGGTGCTGTGCCCCAGCGTGCCGATGGCCCCGCCGCTGGCCGACACACCGACCAGCAACCCGGCCGAGGCGCTGTGGACCCAATGGGCGCCGTGGACCTGCGCCTTCAACCTGACCCGCCAGCCGGCGATCTCGGTGCCCATGGGCTTCACCGCCAACGGCCTGCCGCGCGCGGTGCAACTGGCGGCCGGGCTGTATCGCGACGATCTGGTGCTAAGGGGCGCGCGGACGCTGGAACTGGCGCAGCCATTCGCGGTGGCGGAGCTTTAAGGCAGGGAGATCGTAACTGCCCCGCCAGGCGGATCAGTTGGCGGCTTGACGAGGGACTCGGGGCATGAATCAAGCCCGCCCATGTCGCCGCGATCGAACCGCCAGCCCAGGCCCGCTGACGATACTGCTTCGGTCGCCGTTGCGGCGGCGCGGGAGATCATCGCAGCGCAACGCGCAGAAATCGAGGCGCAGCAGGAACTGGCTGCGTCGCTGACCAGCCGTATCGCGGAACTGGAGCGCCGGCTTGGTCTGGACAGCAGCAGCCGTGGCAAGCCTCCATCCAGCAATCGGCTGGGCAGAGGCCGCGGGCCAGCGGGCGACCATGCCCTCACCAATGCCGAGCGCGAGGCCCGCCGCCGCCGTTGCCCGCCCCTCATCCACGCAGCTGCGTCGACCGGCGCAGCCGTCCCCAGCGCTGGCGAGATGCCGTTGCCGTGCTGCTGGCGCTCCGGGGCGAATACGCAGCGTTGCTCAAGGCACTGCCGGCAATCCCCCATGACAGCCCCACGGCCCAGGCCCTCAAAGCCATCGTCGCACTCGACCTCGATACCTCGGCCGATACCGAGCCGCCCCGAGGATATCGACCCGACGGAAAAGGACGTCACGAATGCCCGGAACCCTCTCGCCTCCCACACCCCCAGTCAGAGAAGCCTCTCAGAAGCTGTTGCGCTCGTGATAGCTGCGCAGGAAGGCCTGGATGCGCGGGTCCGCCGGGTGATGCAGGATGGCGGCCGGCGCATCGACCGCCACCAGTTCGCCCTGGTCCATGAAGCCGACCCGATCGGCGACATGGGCGGCGAACCCCATCTCATGCGTCACCACCGCCATTGTCATGCCCTCGCCGGCCAGTGCCTTCATCACGCTCAACACCTCGCCGACCAGTTCGGGGTCGAGCGCGGAGGTCGGTTCGTCGAACAGCATCAGGCGCGGCTCCATCGCCAACGCCCGGGCGATCGCCACCCGCTGCTGCTGGCCGCCCGACAGCCGCGTCGGATGGTTGGACATCCGGTCGGCGAGCCCGACCTTGGCGAGCGCCTCGGCGGCGCGCGCCCGCGCCTCGGCCCTGCCGAAGCCGCGCACCCGGAGCAGCCCCTCGGTGACGTTTTCCAGCGCGGTCATGTGCGGCCACAGGTTGAACTGCTGGAACACCATGCCGATCGAGCAGCGCATCTCGCGCAGCCGGCGCGCGGCCATCTTGCGGCCGCCCGGGGTCTGGTAGCCGATCAGCTCCCCGTCGATGGTGATCTCGCCCGAATCATATTCCTCAAGGAAGTTGATGCAGCGCAGCAGCGTCGATTTGCCCGAGCCCGACGGCCCGATCAGGCAGGTCACCTTGCCCGGCCGGATCTCCAGGTCGATGTCCTTCAACGCATGGAAGGCGCCGTAATACTTGTTGACCTTGCGGAGCTCGACCGATGCGGCTGGCATGTCAGGCCCTTTCGGCCAGATGGCGGGTGAGGCGTGCCTCCA
>DATJEA010000252.1:0-2761 GCA_035497095.1 Acetobacteraceae bacterium
CTGCGGCGGCCGGCGCGGGGTTTGGCTGCGGCGCGGACGCGGGCTGAGGCGGCCCTGCTGCCAGCGCAGCGCGAGACGGTCGAGCCGCGCCAGGGTGCGGCGCAGGCGGACCCAGACCAGCACCAGCAGCGGCGCCAGCGCCCGATGGCGGGCGGCGACCGCGGCCACACCGGCGCAGAGATCGGCGATGTGGGGGAGATAGCGTTGGCCGAGTGCGGTGGCGGGGTGCATGGATGTTAGTTTTAATGACAATTGCACTTCGCTGCAAGCACAATCAGGGAGCGATTTCACCTGCCGGCGGCATCCGGCAGCGCGGCGTGTCAGCAAGCAAGCGGCGCTTTTTTGAAAAAAAGCGCGCAAAAAACTTCATTCGCCCTGCAACCTCGGGCGGGCGGAGCGGGCGGAGTCTCCAAACCCCCAAGGCGCTGCGCGCCGCCACAAAGTCTTTGGCGCGAAGCGCCGTCATGACATTTTTTTGCTTCTTTTTGTTCACAAAAAGAAGGCCTTCCTTGCCGCTCTCCGCTGCGCATCAACACGCGGCGCGACCAGAGCCAAAAGGAACGTCTTTGCCTACACTGTCTGTATCCGATGGTAGTTGCGGCCGAAATAGATCAGCCCGGCGCCGCCCTCGACGCCGCAGATCGCCTCCACCTCGCAGAAGAACACGCTGTGGGTGCCGACCTCGGTCCATTCGGTTACCCGGCAGTCGAACGAGGCCAGTGCCTCCTGCAGCACCGGGGCGCCGGTGGTGAGTGTGCCCCAGCAGGCGTTGGCGAAGCGGGTGTCGTAGTCGCCTTCGGTGAGGCCGGCGAAGATCGGCGACAGGTCCTGCTGGTGGGCGGCGAGCGTGTTGACGCAGAGGATGCGGTTGTCCTTCAGCGCCTGGTTGGAATCGCTGGTGCGGTTGAGGCAAACGAGCAGGGTCGGCGGGCAGTCGGTGACGCTGCATACCGCGGACGCGGTGAAGCCGCGCCGGCCGGTGGGGCCGATGGTGGTGATGACGTTGACCGCGGCACCGAGCCGCGCCATCGCCTCACGATAGGATTTCTGGTCGACCACCTGGTCCTCTCCTGGCGCGCGAAATTCGCGGTGTTGGCATGATCTTAGGCCGGGCGGTTGCCGCCGCCAACGGCTCCGCGCATGCTGCTTGGGTTGCTATCGCAGGAGTGCGACCATGGATGACAGCCAGACGCCTGCCAACCCGTATGCGGCGGGCGCCGCCTATGTGCAGGGGCGGTTCGTGCCGGTGGGGCAGGCCAGTATTTCGGTGCTGGACTGGGGATTCACAAGGTCGGACGTGACCTATGACGTGGTGCACGTGACCGGGGATGCGTTTTTTCGGCTGGACGATCACCTGGATCGGTTCGCCCGCTCGATGGCCAAGCGGCGGCTGGCGCCGGCGGAGGATCGGGCGCGGATGACCGAGATTCTGCATCGGGTGGTGTCGCTGGCCGGGCTGCGCGAGGCCTATGTGGCGATGCTGGCGCTGCGCGGGCGGCCGCGGATCGGCGGGTCGCGGCGGCCGGTGGATTGCGACAACCATTTCATCGCCTACGCGCTGCCGTGGATCGACGTGGTGCCGCCGGAGGTGCAGGCGCGCGGCGCGCATCTGTGGATCGGCAGCGGTGAGCGGGTGCCGGATGCGGCGTTCGACCCGACGGTGAAGAACTATATGTGGGGCGATCTGAACTCCAGCCTGATGGAGGCGCATGACCACGGCTACGACACCTCGGTGCTGTGCGACGGGCAGGGGCGGGTGACCGAGGGGCCGGGGTTCAACATCTTCGTGGTGAAGGATGGGCGGGTGCTGACGCCGGCGCATGGCAGCCTGCAAGGCATCACCCGGCGCAGCGTGCTGGAGTTGTGCGAGGAACTGGGGTTGCCTTGCGCGGTGGCCGATATCCCGCGCGCCACGCTGGAGGACGCCGACGAGGTGTTCCTGGCCACCACGGCCGGGGGCGTGATGCCGGTCTCGCGGGTGGGGCCGGTGGCGGGCGGGCAGCGGATCATGGGCAATGATCGGCCGGGAGTGGTCTCGGTGCGGTTGAAGGAGTTGTACTGGGCGAAGCATCGGGCCGGATGGTACGCGACGCCGGTGCGGCATGATGTGATGGCGTGAAAGTTTTTTGGTTCTTTTTTTCAAAAAAGAACTTCTTCCTTTCTTATGAGGTGTCCAAATGCCGTTCCCCGAAGAAACCGAAGCGATGATTGCCACCTGGCACGGCATCAAGGCGCCGAACAGGGCCGGCAGTGTGATGGCGGCCGATCTTGCCGCGACGATCCGCGCGTTCGAGGCGGTGCGCGACCACATGGCGTTCGAGGAGGAGCCGGCCAGTTTCGTGGCGGCGTTGCAGGAGACCCGTGAACAGGAGATCGGGGAATGAGCGCGCCCTGCGATCTCGGCCTGGTGGAGGCCGCCGATGCGGTGGCGAAGCGGGAGTTGACCTCGGCGGCGCTGCTGGAGTCGTGCCTGGCGCGGATGGATGCGGTGAACCCGAAGCTCAACGCGGTGATCTGGCAGGACCGCGAGGCGGCGCGGGAGGCGGCGGCAGCGGCGGATGCGGCGCTGGCGAGGGGGGCCAAGCCGGGCAAGCTGGCCGGCATCCCGCTGGCGCATAAGGACATGTATTATCAGGCTGGCCATCCGTGCACCTGCGGCAGCGCGATCCGGCGGGATTTCGTGCCGGATTATACCTGCACGGTGGTGGAGCGGCTGGCGGCGGCGGGCGCCTATAGTTTTGCCGGGCTCAACATGGCGGAG
>DATJEA010000253.1:0-7525 GCA_035497095.1 Acetobacteraceae bacterium
GCCGCCGCCTCCATCACGCACCAGGTGCCGACCGGCCCGGCGAACGCGCCGATATAGCCCATCGCCCCCAGCGCCGGCGCCGGCCACACCCCGATGCCGCCGCCATGCAGCGCCGCCAGCGGCAGCAGCACGCAAGTCGCCAGCCCGGAGCACCACGGCAGCAGTTGGAACATGCTGAGCCTCGGCGGAAACCGCCGCACGATGATGATCGCGCCGCTGAACGCCGCCGCCGCTGCCAGCAAAAACACATGCCCGATCAGCACGTCCGGCTTGCTCCAGTCGATCGCCCACGGCCCCATCAGCACCACCACGCCGACCACCCCCAGCCCGGCCGCCAGCCAGCGACGCGGCGGAATGTGCTCCTTCAGCACCAGCATCGACAGCGGCACCACGAAGATCGTCGTCACGTTCGACAGCACCGCCGTCCGCCCCGCCGGCACCCAGGCCACCGCCAGATGCGCGAACGCGAAGAACGCCGCCAGTTGCAGCAGCCCCACCCCCAGCAGCGCCGGCAAATCCCGCCGCCCCGGCAGCCGCACCCGCCGCATCGCCGCCAGCAGCAGCAACGCCACCAGCGCCGAGAACCCGGCCCGCCCCACCGCGAACCAGATCGGCGACGCGCCCAGCGTGATCGCCTGCTTGGTCACCGGCCAGGCGCTGGCCAGCAGCACCACCGAGGCCGCCAGTTGCGCCAGCCCCAGCGCCGGCAGCCGCTCGGCCTCGCGCACCCGGTCAGCCCGCGACCGACAGCACGATCTTGCCGATATGCGCGCTGCTCTCCAGCAACCGATGCGCCGCCGCCGCCGCGGCCAGCGGAAACACCTGATGGATGATCGGCCCGCAGCGCCCCGCCGCCAGCACCGGCCACACCTTGGCGCGCAACTGATCGGCGATCGCCGCCTTCTGCGCCGTGGTCCGCGGCCGCATGGTGGAGCCGGTGACCGTCAGCCGCCTGGTCATGATCGGCTGCAGGTTCACCCCGTCCAGCTTGCTGCCCTGCAGGAACGCGATCATCACCAGCCGCCCGTCCAGCGCCAGGCATCGCAGGTTGCGCGGAAAATACGGCGCCCCCACCATGTCCAGCACCACATCCACCCCGCGCCCGTCGGTCCTGGCCTGCACCACCTCAAGAAAATCCTCGGTGCGATAATTGATCCCCACCGCCCCCAGCCGCTCCACCGCCGCCACTTTCTCGTCGCTGCCCGCCGTCGCGAACGCACTCGCCCCGAACTCGCGCGCCAGTTGCAGCGCCGTCACCCCGATGCCCGAAGTGCCGCCATGCACCAGCACGCTCTCGCCCTTGGCCAGCCGCCCGAGCATGAACAGATTGGCCCAGACGGTGAAATAGGTCTCCGGCACCGCCGCCGCCCGGATCGCGTCAAACCCCTCCGGCCAGGCCAGCGTCTGCGTCTGCGGCGCCGCGCAAAACTCCGCATACCCCCCGCCATTGGCCAGCGCGCACACCTTTTCCCCCACCCGGAACCGGCTCACCGCCCCACCCAGCGCCACCACCTCGCCGGCCACCTCCAGCCCGATGATCTGGCTGGCACCGGGAGGCGGCGGATAGCTCCCCGCCCGCTGCGACACATCCGGCCGGTTCACCCCCGCCGCCATCACCCGGATCAACACCTCGTCCGCCTTCGGCACCGGCACCGGGCCAGTCGCCAGCCGCAACACCTCCGGCCCGCCGGGCGCCGAGGCTTCGATGAACTGCATGTCGGGCATGGTGTATCTCCAGAAAAAGAAAGCAGTTCTTTTTTGGAAAAAAGAACCAAAAAACTTATTCGCCTTGCAACACCGAGCCGGTGGAGACTCCGTACATTCCAATGGATAGAAAGCTTTTTTGCTTCCTAAACCTCCAGCACAATATTCCCAAATCCGTCCACCGCCGCCCGCACCCCCGGCGGCACCAGGCAGGTCGCATCATACTCCTGCACGATCAGCGGCCCCACAAGCGCGCCCACCGCCAGCGCCGCCCGATCGCAGACCGGCGTCGCCACCCAGCCCACCCCCGCGAACCACGCCTGCCGCAGCCTCGGCCCCGCCGCCACCGCCGGCGCCACCGCCTCCGGCAGCCGCGCCCGCTCGGCCACGCCGCGCGCCACCAGCGACAGCCCCATCAGTTCCACCGGCTCCTCGGTGCCGGCGCGAAACCCGTAGCTGCGCTGATGCTCCACCCCGAACGCCTCCGCCAGCCCGCCGAGCAGCGCCGCCGCATCCAGCCCCGCCACCGGCACCACCAACTCGCTCGACTGCCCGACATACCGCGCCATCGCCGACAGCATCAGCCGCTGCCGTTCAACCGGAAACCCATCCGCCGCCAGATGCCCCCGCCCCGCCGCGACCAGCTCGTCCAGCGCCGCCTGCACCGCCCCCAAATCCGCCCCGTCCAGCCGCATCCGCAAACTGCGCGTCGCGTGATGCTCGGTATCCGCCAGCAGCAGCCCGAACGCGCTGAACAGCCCCGGCATCGGCGGCACGATCACCCGCGAAATCCCCAGCTCCCGCGCCATCCACGCCGCGAACAGCGGCCCGTTGCCGCCGAACGCCAGCAGCGCCGCCTGCCTGATATCCCGCCCCCGCTCCACCGACACCGCGCGGATCGCCCGCATCATCACCGCCGAGGCCAGTTGCAGCATGCCATGCGCCGCCTGCTCCACCGCCAGCCGCAGCGGCCCCGCCAGCCGCTCCGCCACCGCCGCCCGCGCCGCCCCGGCATCGAGCGCCAGCGCCCCGCCGGCCAACCCAGCCGGATCAATATAGCCCAGCACCACCCCGCAATCGGTGATCGTCGGCTCCACGCCCCCGCGCCCATAACACACCGGTCCCGGATCGGCCCCCGCCGACTGCGGCCCCACCTTCGGCGCGCCCCCTTCATCGATCCGGCAGATCGAGCCGCCCCCCGCCCCCACCTCGGCCAGGTCCACCGCCGGCAGCTTCAGCATATACCCGGCCCCCACCAGCAGCCTGGCCCCGGCCATCACGCCCCCACCGACCTCCATCGCCTCGGTGCGCAGCACCTCGCCCGCCTCCACCAGCCCGGCCTTCGCCGTAGTGCCGCCCATGTCGAACGTCACCACCAGCTTCTCGCCCAGATGCGCCGCCAGCACCGCCGCCCCCACCACCCCGGCCGCCGGCCCGCTCTCCACGATATGCGCCGGAAACGCCGCCGCCTGCGCCGCCGAGGCCAGCCCGCCGTTCGACTGCATCAGCCGCAGCCCGCAGGTGATGCCGAGCGCCCGCAGCCGCGCCTCCAGCGCCACCAGATAGGCCCGCACCACCGGCTGCAAATACGCATTCACCACCGTCGTGCTGGTGCGCGGATACTCCTTGATCTCCGGCAGCAACCGATAGCTCGCCGTCACCGCCACCCCCGGCAGCGCCGCCTCCACCGCCGCCACCACGGCCTGCTCATGCGCCGGATTGGCATACGAATGCAGCAGACACACCGCCACACTCGCCACCCCCTCCGCCCCGATCAGCCGGATCGCCGCCTCAACATCCTCCATCTCCAGCGCCGCCCGCTCGCCGCCATCCGGCCCGATCCGCCCGCCCACCTCCAGCCGCAACCGCCGCTCCACCAGCGCCGTCGGCTTGGTCCAGCCGATATCGTACAGCCGTGGCATCCGCAGATCGCGGATCTCCAGCACATCGCGAAACCCGCGGCTGGTGATCAGCGCCGTCCGCGCCCCCCGCCCCTCCAGCACCGCGTTCGACCCGATCGTGGTGGCATGCAGCACCTCGTCCACCGCCGCGCCGCCCAGCAGCGCCCGCAGCCCACTCTCGATCCCCACCGAATAGTCCTGCGGCGTCGAGGCGGTCTTATGCGTCCGCACCCCGCCATCCGCCCCGATCGCCACCAGGTCGGTAAACGTGCCGCCGATATCCACGCCGATCCGCAACCCGCTCAATGGAATGTCCCCGCCCGCTGCCCCGCCGCCGGATGGCCGGCTATGTCGTCGCGCCCCAGCCGAACCATTTCCTCAGCCGCGCGACCGAGCGCGCCAGCGCACTCTCCGCCAGCTTCATCTCCACCACCTCGGCCACCGGCTCGCAGCGCAGCAGCGCCGCGCGGAAGCTGTCGGCCGAAATGGTGAAAATCTCCGCCGGCGAGGTGTTGGCGCCGATGAACCTGCCGGCCTCCGGCGCGATCACCGCCAGGCCGTGGCCTTTCGCCTGCGCGATGCAGAGCTGGTAATGGTTGACCCAGTTGAACGCCACCACCGCGGTTCCCTCCGGCGCCAGCAGCGCATTGTGCAGCGCGGAGGAATACTCCCCGGCGATGCACCGCGCCTCGCCGAACAGCCGAACCTGCTCGGCAATCGACAGCTTCTCCGGCGCCACCGACTGATAGCCGAAGCCCGCCGCGATGCCGCTCAGCGTGTCCTGGTTGGCCAGATAGCGATAGCCGCGCGCCGCCTGTCCCGGCCGCAGCAGGAACAGCTTGCGCCATGGTGCCCGCCTCGGCTGCTCGGCGCCATAACAGCCGCCCACCAGATCGTCGAGAAACCGCACCCGGCGCTCGGTCAGCCGCATCAACGGCATATCGATATTGGGAATCAGCACCTTGCCGGCGCGATACACCACGCCGCGCTTGCCACGCAGCAGCCGCGCCTCCGGCAATGCCAGCGCCAGATAATCCTCGATGAATTTCGGCGCATCGGCGTTGATATAAACTGGAAAGCTGAAGCCGAGCCGGTACAGTTCCCGGATCACCGCCAGCCGCGGCAAAGCCTCGACCAGAAAATGCCCGTAGATCTTGCACCACGGGTGCAGCGGCGCGAACACCGGCTCATCCAGCTCGACGCTCTCGGCCTTGTCATGCCCGGCGATCGCCGCCTTGTAGCCGGGATGGGTGGTGTAGATGGAGCTCAGATAGCCGGGAATGAAGTTCGGGCTCTGGATCGCGGCGCCATCGCGCAGCAGCACCGAATCATTTATGATCGCCACCCGATCAAACACCCCGATCCGGTCGGCCAGCACCCGATGCTCGCCGAACCGGCGCAGAATCGTCACCTGCTCCCTGGCCTCGGGCGGATAGAAATCGAGTTGCTCCAGTGTCTCGTAGCGCTCGGCGAATGCGCCATCGCGCCCCAGTTCAACCACGCTATCCTGCCCGGCGGCCAGCGCGCCGGCGATCTGCTGCACAACACTCTCGCGCGCTTCGTCGGGGCCGGGTGTCGCAGGGAGGCTCATCTGTTTCGCTGGCACCAATGCGTATGGAAATGTCTCAGTGGCACGCACGGCCGGCGCAGGCAAGGGTGCGCAAGGCAAGCGAAGCCTTCCTTGTTTGAAAACGAGGAAGCAAAAAAACGTCACTCATTTTGGAGAATCCGGTCTCTCCGCGCCCCCGCCGTTGCAAGGCGAATGAGAGTTTTTTGGTTCTTTTTCACAAAAAAGAACACCTTGCTACCCTTCGTGCAACGGCCGCCAAGCCACCTCCGGCGCTTTGCCCCGCTCCCCGCGCAGCCGCCCCCGCAGCGCCGCCGAGGCGTCCGCATCCACCGCCGGCGGATCGCCCGCCGCCACCACCCCGTAATCCCGTGCCGCCCCGTCGATGCTCACCAGCCCGTCGCGCAGATCCCTCGCCACCGCGGCCAGATCGCGCGCCAGCGGGTCGCCCCAGCCCCCCGCCCCCGGCAGCCGATGGCGAAACACCTCGCCGGCGCGCAGCGTCATGGTCAGCTTGGCGTCGAGCGGCGTCTCGCCGTCGCCGGGGTTCAGCGTGTTCTGGCTCGCCGTGCCCGGCCCGCCGCCCTGCAAGCCGTACGGCAGATGCGTGTGCCGGTCGCTGCGCACCTGCAAAATCCCCTCCTGGGCCAGCATCCGCCAGGTGCGCTGCTGCGCCATGCCGCCGCGATACAGCCCCGGCCCGCCGCTATCCGGCACCAGCGCGTAGTCCAGCACCTCCAGCGGGTTCTCCGCCTCGATCACCTCCACCGAGAAGCTCGCCATGTTGGCGAACATCGAGGTATTGCCGTCCAGCCCATCCGCCCACGGCCGCCCGCCCCAGGCGCCGGACAGGAAATCCACATAGATGAACGGCTTATGCGCCCGGTCGTAGCCGCCGATGGTGATGCCGGTATTGCCGCCCTCGCTGGCCGCGAACACCCGATCCGGATACAGCAGCGCCAGCGCCCCGAACGCCGCGTCGGCACACCGAAACCCGGTCAACCCGCGCGCCGCGCAGGCCGCCGGCAGCACCCCGTTGGTCACCGTGCCGGGCGGTGCGATCACCTCGATGCAGCGAAACACCCCGTCATTGTTCGGCATGTTGATCGCCAGCACGCATTTCGCCGCGGTCAGGCTGGCCGCCGCGGTATAGCTCCAGGTGTTGTTCAACGCGCCTTTCACCTGCGGGCTGGAGCCGGTCCAGTCGAACACCATCCGCGCGCCCTGCTTGCGCACCGTGCAGACCAGCTTGATCGGCACACCGGCGTCGATCTGGTCGTCGTCGATCCAGTCGGTGAAGGTCGCCTCGCCGTCCGCCAACTGCTCCAGGCAATGCCGCGCCAGCCGCTCGCTGTGGTCCATGGTGGCGTCCATCAGCCGCGCCACGCCGGCAGTACCATGCCGCCGCACCAGATCGTCGATCCCGCGCGCGGCGATCTCGCAGGCCGCCAGTTGCGCCCGCAGATCGCCCATCACCCGCCCCGGCAACCGCACATTGCGATCGATGATCCGCGCCAGCGTCGCATTCGGCACCCCGCGCTCATGCAGCTTCAGCGGTGGAATCCGCAATCCCTCGGCGTAAATCTCGGTGGAGTCCGACGCATTCGACCCCGGCACCCGCCCGCCAACATCGGTGTGATGGCAGATCGTCGCCGCCCAGGCCAGGATTGCCCCCTCGGCGAACACCGGCCGGAACACGAAGATATCCGGCAGATGCATGCCGCCATCATACGGATCGTTCATCGTCAGCACGTCGCCGGGATGGATATCGGCGCCGAAATGCCGGATGCAGGACTGCAACGCCACCGGGATCGAGCACAGATGCCCCGGCAGGCTCAGCCCCTGCGCCACCAGCCGCCCCTCGGGATCGCAGATCGCGGTCGAGTAATCCATGATGTTCTTCAGCACGCCGGAATAGGCGGCGCGGTAGATGGTCAGCGCCATCTCGTCGCCCAGCGCCACGATGGCGTTGCGGAACAGCTCGGCGGTAATCGGGTCTGGATTGTTCATGCCAGGCAGATTACAGACCGCAATCACCCCGTCCAGCCAGCACCGGAGCGCACGCCCCGATGATCACCGTCCACGGCTTCGCAATCTCCGGCAATTGCTGGAAAGTCGCCACCATCCTGCGCCTCACCGGCCACCGGTTCCGCTGGATCGAACTCGATTCCAACGCCGGCGCCACCCGCACGCCAGAGTTCCTGACGCTGAACCCGAACGGCAAGATCCCGGTGGTGGAATTGGATGACGGCACCGTGCTCACCGAATCCGGGGCCATCCTCTGCCATTTCGCCGAGGGCACCGCCTGGCTGCCGCCCCCCGGCCTGTCCCGCACAAGAGTCATAGAATGGCT
>DATJEA010000254.1:0-2409 GCA_035497095.1 Acetobacteraceae bacterium
GTCCCAATAGGTCACCTGCTCGAACGGCAGCGTCTCCACCGGCGCGCCGGTGGTGATGAAGCCGTCGAACCGCTCGCCCTTCACATCCGCCCAATCGTGATAGAAGGAGATGATATGCTCGCTCGGCGTGTTGCGCGCCACGTGATTGGTCATCTTCACCAGCGTCAGTTCCACCTGCAACGGCGTGGCGCCGAGCAGCCGGGCGATCTGGGTCTCGGTGCGGATCTTGTTCGGCATCAGGTTCAGCAGTGCTATGCGCAGCGGGCGGATGTCCTGGCGGATGGCGTCGGTCTCGCGCAGCACCATCACCCCTTCGGCATCGAGCGCGGCGTGGGCGGGCAGGTCGTCGGGAATCTTGATCGGCATCTTGGTGTCCATAAAGCGCGGCCCTCCATATGGGGGACCGGGCCGGGTTCGGCCAGAATAATCCGGTATGCTTCAGTCGGCGAGCGCCACCCAGCCGCCATCGCCATGCAGACTGGCGGCGATCGCCTGCAAGGCCCGCACGGTGTCGATGCTCTCCGCCTCGCTGGCGCCGTTCCAGTGCTCTGCCCCATGGCGCAGCATCCGCGCGAACGACTCCGCCTCGGCCAGAAAGCCGTCGCCGGCCGGCAGCATTTCGGTGTCGAACGGCGCGGTGCCGGGGGCGGCGCGCTTGATGCGCAGCGGCAGTTGCCCCTCCGCCGGGCCGTGATTGCTGTAGCCGGTCTCGATCACGCCGCGCTCGCCGACGATGATGGCGTGGCGGTGCGCCGCGGTGGCCAGGCTGGTGGTCAGTTGCCCGATCGCGCCGGAGGGGAATTCCAGCGTCGCCGCCACGGTCTGGTCGACGCCCGCCTTGGTCAGCCGCCCGGCCGCCCGCACCCGGCTCGGCGCCTCGCCCACCGCGATGCGCAGCAGGCTCATCGCATAGGTCCCGGCATCCAGCAGCGCGCCGCCGCCGACCGCCGGGTTCAGCCGGATATTGGCCGGGTCGACCAGCGGCTCGCCCTCGGGGCTGGCGATGCCGAAGCCGAACGCCGCGGTGGCGAGCTGCACCCGGCCGATCGCCCCTTCGGCCAGCAATGCGCGCAGCCGCAGCGTCTGCGGCTGCGACATGTAGGGATAGGCCTCGGCCAGATGCAGCCCGGCGGCGCGCGCGGCGGCATAGGCGGCGCGGGCCTCGGCGCCGGTCAGCGTGAACGGCTTCTCGCACAGCACATGCTTGCCGGCGGCCAGCGACTTCATGATCCATTCGGCATGCAGCGAGTTGGGCAGCGGGATATACACCGCCTCGATCGCCGGGTCGGCCAGCAGCGCCGCATAGCCGGCCAGGCTGCGCGGAATGCCGCATTCGGCGGCGAACGCGCGGGCCTTGGCGGCATCGCGGCTGGCCACCGCCTCCACCCGCAGCAGCGCCGAGCCGGCGACGCCCTTGGTGAACTGCCGGGCGATATTGGCGGCGCCGAGGATGCCGAAGCGAACGGGGGCGGATGCGGGCATGGCGGGGTCCTCGGGCGTAATGGATTAATCACTTTGGCCGGGATGCGCCGGCCGCGTGCGGGCTGCTAGACTTGCTGTGCTACGGAACGCCGGCACAGTAAACGCGGCAGCGTCGCAGTGTAGCCGGCCTGCCGCACCCGATAAAGCAGGGGAGACAGCGTGCCAACACTGATGCCCCGTATCGCCTGCCGGTTGCTGGCGGATCGCCGCGGCGTCACCGCGATGGAATATTCCATCGTGGCGGCGGTGGTTATCAGCGCGACGCTGGCGGTGACCCCGATGCTGGCCAATGCCATAACCGTGGTAGTCGGACGGATGATGACCGTAATCGGCTGAACCGAGCCGGCTTGGCCTCGCGCTTGCGCGATGGCACTCTGGGCCAAACGCTCAGGGAGTGCCGCCATGCCGCGCATCATCACCGTCGGGGTCGCCCAGATGGGCCCGATCGCCCGCAGCGAAAGCCGCCAGGACGTGGTCGCCCGCCTGCTGGCGATGATGCGGGACGCGGCCAGCATGGGCTGCGACCTGATCGTCTATACCGAGGCGACGCTGACCGCCTTCTTCCCGCATTGGCTGATCGAGGACGAGGACGAACTCGACTCGTATTTCGAGCGCGCGATGCCCAACCCGGCGGTGCAACCGCTGTTCGACGCGGCAGCGAAACTCGGCATCGGCTTCCACCTCGGCTATGCGGAACTGGATTTCGCCAGCGGCCGCAAGCGGCGGTTCAACACCTCGATCCTGGTCGGCAAGGACGGGGCGATCATCGGCAAATACCGCAAGATCCACCTGCCCGGCTACCATGAGCCGCAGCCCGGCACGCCGTTCCAGAACCTGGAGAAGCGCTATTTCGAGGTCGGCGACCTCGGCTGGCCGGTCTGGCAGGCGTTCGGCGGGCGGATCGGCATGATGGTGTGCAACGACCGC
>DATJEA010000255.1:0-3771 GCA_035497095.1 Acetobacteraceae bacterium
AGCGCTACAAGAAAGCCGTCGACAAGGGGCTGCTGAAGGTGATGTCAAAGATGGGCATCGCGGTGATCTCGTCTTATCGTGGCGGCTACTGCTTCGAGGCGATCGGCCTGTCGCGCGCCCTGGTCGGCGAGTTCTTCCCCGGCATGCAGTCGCGCATCTCCGGCATCGGCCTGTCGGGCATCGCCCGCAAGGCGCTGGCCTTGCACGTCGCCGCCTGGGACCCGGCTGCTGGCATGCTGCCGGTCGGCGGCGTCTACAAGTTCCGCCGCAAGGGCGAGACGCACGCCTTCGACGGCGGGCTGATCCATCTGTTGCAGGAGGCGGTCGGCAGCGACAGCTTCAGCCTGTATCGCCGCTATGCCGAGGGCGTGCGCAAGCTGCCGCCGGTGGCGCTGCGCGACCTGCTGGATTTCCGCCGCGACGGGTTGACCCCGATCTCGGTCGACGACGTCGAGAGCATCACCGAAATCCGCAAGCGGCTGGTCTCGCCCGGCATCTCGCTCGGCGCGCTGAGCCCGGAGGCGCATGAGACGCTGTCGATCGCGATGAACCGCATCGGTGCCCGTTCCGACAGCGGCGAGGGCGGCGAGGACCCGTCGCGCGCCACCCCGCGCGCCAATGGCGACAACGCCTCCTCGGCAATCAAGCAGATCGCCTCCGGCCGGTTCGGCGTCACCGCCGAGTACCTGAACAACTGCCGCGAGATCGAGATCAAGGTGGCGCAGGGCGCCAAGCCCGGCGAGGGCGGCCAGTTGCCCGGCTTCAAGGTCACCTAGCTGATCGCCAAGCTGCGCCACTCCACCCCCGGCGTGATGCTGATCAGCCCGCCGCCGCATCACGACATCTATTCGATCGAGGACCTGGCGCAACTGATCTACGACCTCAAGCAGATCAACCCGGACGCCATGGTCTGCGTCAAGCTGGTGGCGCGTAGCGGCATCGGCACCATCGCCGCCGGCGTGGCCAAGGCAAAGGCCGACGCCATCCTGATCAGCGGCCATGCCGGCGGCACCGGCGCCAGCCCGCAATCCAGCATCAAATACGCCGGCATGCCGTGGGAGATGGGGTTGTCGGAAGCCCATCAGGTGCTGATGCTGAACCGGCTGCGCCACACGATCCGGCTGCGCACCGATGGCGGGCTCAAGACCGGGCGCGACGTGGTGATCGCCGCCATGCTCGGCGCGGAAGAATTCGGCATCGGCACCGCGTCCCTGGTGGCGATGGGCTGCATCATGGTGCGGCAATGCCACTCGAACACCTGCCCGGTCGGCGTCTGCACCCAGGACGAGGATCTCCGCCGCAAATTCAGCGGCACGCCGGAGAAGGTGATCAACCTGTTCAGCTTCATCGCCGAGGATGTGCGCCAGATCCTCGCCTCGCTCGGCGTGCGGACGCTGGCCGAGGTGATCGGCCGCACCGACCTGCTGCTGCAGGTCAGCCGCGGCTCGGACTTCCTCGACGACCTCGACCTCAATCCGCTGCTGGCCCAGGCCGACCCCGGCCCCTATGCGCGCTACTGCACGATGGAGGGCCGCAACGAGGTGCCGGAGACGCTGGACGCCAAGATGATCGCCGACGCCGCCGCGCTGTTCAGCCGTGGCGAAAAGATGCAGTTGCAATACAATATCCGCAACACCCACCGCGCCATCGGCACCAAGCTGTCGAGCCGGATCACCCGCAAGTTCGGCATGTCCGGGCTGGCTCCCGGCCATATCACGGTCCGGCTGCGCGGCTCGGCCGGCCAGTCGCTCGGCGCCTTCGCGGTGCAGGGGTTGAAGCTCGAGGTATTCGGCGACGCCAATGATTACGTCGGCAAGGGGTTGTCGGGTGCGACCATCGTGGTGCGGCCGGCGCCGTCCTCCAACCTGCACAGCCAGCTCAACACCATCATCGGCAACACAGTGCTGTATGGCGCCACTGCCGGAAGGCTGTTCGCCGCGGGCCAGGCCGGTGAGCGCTTCGCGGTGCGCAACTCGGGCGCCGACGCGGTGGTGGAGGGCTGCGGCTCGAACGGCTGCGAATACATGACCGGCGGCACCGTGGTGGTGCTCGGCCCGATCGGCGATAATTTCGGCGCCGGCTTCACCGGCGGCATGGCGTTCGTCTACGACCCCGATGCGATGTTCGCCCACCGCGTCAACCCCGACACTCTCACCTGGCAGCGCGTGGCGACGTCGCATTGGGCCGCGCTGCTGCATGATCTGGTGACCAGCCATGCCGACGAGACCAGCAGCCGCTACGCCAGCATGCTGCTGCATGACTGGGACCGGGTGCTGCCGCATTTCTGGCAGGTGGTGCCAAAGGATTACGTGAAATACCTGCCGCAGCCGCTGACCGAGGTCGCCGAAGCACTCAGCGCCTAGAAAAGCAGGCAAGTCTTCTTTTTGTAAACAAAAAGAAGCCAAAAACTTCATTCCCTGGCGCCTTGACTGCCAGGGGATGAAGTTTTTTGCGCGCTTTTTTACAAAAAGGCGCTGCTTGCTTACCTTCCCCACCCATCTTGAGCGAACCGGAACGCGATGCCATAAACGCCGGTGATGCGAATCGTCTTCCACCTTCCCCTCTCCGCGTTTTCCCGCAAGGTCCGCCTGGTGCTGGCGGAGAAGCGTCTGCCGTTCGAATTGCGGCTGGAAAAGGCCTGGGAGCGCCGCACCGACTACCTCGACCTCAATCAGGCCGGCACCGTGCCAACCTTGCTGGAAGACAACGGCCTCGCGGTCCCAGGCGCCAACGTGATCTGCGAATATCTGGAGGAGGCCTACCCCGACACCCCGCTGCTCGGCACCACGCTGGCCGAGCGGGTGGAGGTGCGGCGGCTGGTCGCCTGGTTCGACGAAAAATTCGACACCGAGGTGACGCAGAAGCTGAACGGCGAGAAATACTACAAGCGCGTCGCCGGCACCGGCCATCCCGACGCAGGCGCGCTGCGCGCCGGCTACGCCAATCTGCGCGAGCATATGTTCTATCTCGGCTGGCTGGCCGAGGGGCGCAAATACCTGGCCGGCGCCAACATCTCGCTGGCCGATTTCGCCGCCGCGGCGCATCTGTCGGTGCTGGACTTCACCGGCGATGTGGACTGGCAGTTGAGCCCGCAGGCGCATGAATGGTACGCGCGCATCAAATCCCGCCCCAGCTTCCGCCCGCTGCTGGCCGACCGGGTGCCCGGCTTCCTGCCGCCGGCGCATTACGCCAACCTGGATTTCTGACCGGTATCCTCGGGCGCGTCCCGTTCCAGCCATCCCGATCGACGCCGAGCAACACCCCGATGCCCTCGGCACCCAGCCTAACGCCGCATCGGCAGCGTTGGCAGTTCGCTAACCTTTGCCGTCCAGCATGGCATCCCCGCCCCCCAACGCGACGCAGGCATGCCCCCTCCGCCTCCCACCCCGCCGGCCGCCGCATCCGCCCCGCTGATCGGCGGCTGCTACGCGATCGACTTCCAGCAGCCATTGGCCGATGCCGGCGGCGGCCTGCCGTGTTTCGCGGCGACCGATCGCCGCAACGGCCACACCGGGCTGATGGCGGTGCAGGTGCCGCCGCAGGCGCCGCCGCGCGCCCAGGCGCTGGCGCTGCTGGCCCAGGCGCAGAACGAGTCCCTGCTGCTGCCGCTGGCGCACGGTCCGGCCACGCCGCCCGACGGCGCGCCCTGCTGGTTGGTCATCAGCCCCGCCCCGCCAGGCAAGCCGCTCTGGCCACCGGGCGCCGCCAGCCAGCCGTCGTGGAGCGAGCCGGCGCTGCTCGACTGCCTGCTCCGCCCAGCCGCCGCGGCGC
>DATJEA010000256.1:0-3671 GCA_035497095.1 Acetobacteraceae bacterium
GCACCTTTAATTCAATATATTTCAACGTGCTATGACCTAAGCCTAAACGCCTCAAGTCCCAGGTCGCGGAGAGAATTGGCCATTCGGAGAGAGATTCGGGCTTTCGTTGGAATTCCCGAGCCCCAGGTCATCCCCGCAAACCCGCAGCAAACCTGCGCCTCCCACGCCCGCCTCCCCGAGGGGAGAGCGCTTGCTCAGAAGGCGAATGGTGTCCGCGGCGGGATTCGAACCCACGGCCCCAGGATTCATCCCACTTCGGCTTTCGCCGCCGCGCCCCGGCCCGGTGCGCGTTCGTGGGCTGGACTGTCCCTTCGCCATAGGCCGAAGCCGTTAGGCGCCACCCATCCAGTCTCTACACCTTCCCGCCCTTTCGGGCCGGGCTTGGCTCGGGATCGGCAAGGCGCGAGCGCGCCGTAGCTTTCCCCGACTTTGAGCGGATCCGCCGTGCTGTTTCCAATCACGGCGCCCAGTTCTGCAACAAGGAATCCTGTGCTCTATCCTGCTGAGCTACGCGGACATCGCTGCCCATATAGCCGGGTCCGCTCGCCCGCGAAACCCCTGCCGCGCAGGCCGTGCGCAACGCGCCCAGCGCAACCCGCCATTCCATCGTATCGTTCTCATACTGGCATGAACCACGTTTCACCCATGCGACACGGGAATGTTCGCTCGGCCAACGCATTATGCCGCGGTGAAAGATGAGCCTGCGGGGTTCATCACCGCTGTCAACTGCAAGGTGAGTATCTTAATGACCCAACATAACATCAAGCCGACATCCCGCGCCTGGCGGGGCGCGTTATTGGCCGCGTTGCTGGCCGGCACCAGCCTCGGCGGCTTCGCGGTCGGCAACACCCTCTACGCCGCACCCGCCGAGACCACCCCGGCCACCAGCCCGCCCGCCACCAGCCCAATCGCCCCGCCCGCCGCCACCGCGGTGATGCCCGACTTCGCCAACCTGGTCGCCAAGGTCACCCCGGCGGTGGTCTCGGTCACCAACAAATTGAAGGTCGACCCCGAGGAGATGCAGGGCATCCCCACCCCGTTCGGCATGATGCGCCCGGTGCATCCGCCGGCCATGGAAGCCAAGGGCTCCGGCTTCATCATCGACGCCAACGGCACCATCGTCACCAACAACCACGTGGTAAAGAACGCCAAATCGCTCAGCGTCACGCTGTCCGACGGCACCACGCTGCCGGCCACCGTGGTCGGCACCGACCCGCGCACCGACATCGCGGTGCTGCGCGTGCATGCCGACCACAAGCTGCCCTGGCTGCAACTCGGCGATTCGTCCAAGGCGCGGCCCGGCGAATGGGTGGTGGCGATGGGCAATCCGTTCGGCCTCGGCGGCACCGTCACCGCCGGCATCGTCTCGGCCACCGGCCGCGATATCGGCGACGGCCCGTACGACAACTTCCTGCAGATCGACGCCGCGATCAATCACGGCAACTCCGGCGGCCCGTTGTTCACCCAGGATGGCCAGGTGATCGGCGTCAACACCGCCATCCTGTCACCGTCCGGCGGCAGCATCGGCATCGGCTTCGCGATCCCCTCCAACATGGTGCAGAAGGTGGTCGCCCAGTTGGAGAAAACCGGCCACGTCACCCGCGGCTTCCTCGGCGTCGAATCGCAGACCGTGAGCCCGACCATCGCCAGCGCGCTCAATCTCGGCAAGGGCGACGACAAGGGCGCGCTGATCGCCTCGGTCTCGCATGATTCGCCGGCCGCCAAGGCAGGCGTACAGGCCGGCGACGTGATCCAGAGCGTGAACGGCGACAAGATCGCCAATCCGCGCGACCTCGCGGTGGCGATCGCCAATATCAAACCCGGCGACACCGCCAAACTCGGCATCACCCGCAACGGCGACCAGAAAACCATCGACGTGACCGTCGGCAGCATGCCCGACACCCAGGTGGCCAGCGCCACCGCCGAGCCGTCCAGCCACGAACGGGTCGGCCTCGGCCTGGCGCCACTCACCCCGCGGCTGCGCGAGCAACTCTCGCTCGATGACACCGTCAAAGGCGCCGTGGTGGCCCAGGTGAAGCCCGGCTCGCCAGCCGATAATGCCGGCATCCACCCGGGCGACGTGATCATCGGCGTCGGCGCGGAATCGGTGACGACCGCCGGCCAGGCCGCCCAGGCCATTCGCAAAGCCGAACACAAAGGCACCGCGCTGGCCCTGCGCATCATGCGCGACGGCCACACCGCGTTCGTGGCGCTCGACCTGAGCGGGACGGCTAACGGCTAAGGCAAGAGCGGGGCTCCGCCCCGAACCCCGCCAAGGGCTAAGCCCTTGGAACCCCCGACTCTGATTGCCAATGGGCCGAGGGGCTAGCCCCTCGGCCCATTGGCAATACGAAGTTCAGAGGTCCAGGGGCTCGGCCCCTGGTGGGGTCCGGGGCAAAGCCCCGGCCTTGCTTACCGTCAGGTCATCAACTCGATCAGGAACGGCCCCTTACGGGAGAGCGAGCCGGTGAACAGGTCGTTAAACTGTTCCATCGTCTCCGCCCGTGCCCCTGCCACGCCCATGCCGGCGGCCAGCTTGACGAAGTCCAGGTCCGGGTTGCCAAGGTCGAGCATATCCATCGCGGTGCGGCCGGGGTTGGCGCCCACGTTGGCCAGTTCGCCGATCAGGATCTGGTATTTCTTGTTGTTGAAGATCACCGTGGTCACGTCGAGGTTTTCGCGCGCCTGGGTCCACAGCCCCTGGATGGTATACATCGCCGAACCATCGGCCTGCAGGTTCACCACCCGCCGGCCGGGCGCGCCGATCGCAGCCCCTGTGGCCAGCGGAATGCCGCCGCCGATCGCGCCGCCGGTCACCGTCAGCCAGTCATGCGGCGCGGCACCATGGGTGTTGCCGTACATCGACCGCCCGAAGGTCACCGCCTCATTGGCGATCACCGCCTGCTCCGGCAGCAGCGCCGAGAGCGATTGCGCGAAGCTCTCCGGGGTGATGCTGCCCTTGGCCGGGTCGATCTTGTCGTAGCTCGCGGGGGCGACGGCCGGCGGGTTGCCGAGTTCGTCGCAGAGTGCCGCCAGCGCCTGCACCTGGTCGTGCTCGGGGCGGGTCATCACGTGCAGCTCGGCATCGGCCGGCACCGGGCTGCCTGGCTTGTTCGGGTAGGCGAAGAAGATCACCGGCTTCGGCACGCCGATCAGGATCACCTGCTCCACCCCCTGCATCGCCGCCACCGCCTGATCGACCGGATAGGGAATCGGGTTGAAGGCATGCCGCCCGCGGCCGCGCTCGGCCCGGCCGTTGGAGCCGTTTTTCAGTACCTCGCAGCCGGTGGCCGCGGCGATCCGCGCCACCTCGGCCAGCGGCCCGGCCCGCAGCGCGCCATTGCCGATCACCAGCATGGTGCGTTTGCCGTTGCGCAGCAGCCGCGCCGCGTTCTTGATCGCCGAGGGCGAAGCGGTCGGCGCTTTCGGCGCCGCCAGCACCGGGCCGACCACGCCGCCATCGTCCCAGCAGGTATCGGACGGCAGGATCAGCGTGGCGATCTGGCCGGGCGACACGCGGGCCTGCTGGGCCGCGATCGCCGCCTCGGCGCCGACATTGGCCGCCTTGGTGGCGGTGCGCACCCAGCCGGAGACGCCGCGCGCGAAACCCTCGGTATCGGCGGTCAGCGGTGCGTCGAGCGGGCGGTGATAGGTCGCCTGGTCGCCGACGC
>DATJEA010000257.1:0-3517 GCA_035497095.1 Acetobacteraceae bacterium
TGCCGCAATTGGGCACGGAACTCCGCCAGGACGCGATAATCCCCATGCGTCAACGGCTTGTCTGCTTTGCGGTCCATGCGTGTGCCTTGCAACAGGTCGTATCACGATATAAGAGCGCGGCGCCAGCCCGCCATGAGCCCAGCAAGCATGACCGATTTTCCCCACGCCGAGATCGACGATCTCGCCGACTTTACCGCCGACAAGCGCCTGCTGCTTCTGACCGCGATGGCGGCCTTTGTCGGCGTCACCGGTGCCCTGGCGGCCTGGATCCTGCTGCGGCTGATCGCGCTTTGCACCAACCTGGTCTATTTCCAGCGCGTCGGATTCACGCTGCCGGATTTTCCCGCGCATCTGCCGGCCTGGACCATCGCCGTTCCCGTGATCGGCAGCCTCATCATCGGCATCATGGCCCGCTATGGCTCGGAGAAGATTCGCGGCCATGGCATCCCCGAAGCGATCGAGGCCATCCTGATCGGCCAGAGCCGCATCGAGCCCAAGGTGGCGCTGCTCAAGCCGATCTCGTCGGCCATCTCCATCGGCACGGGCGGCCCGTTCGGCGCCGAAGGCCCCATCATCATGACCGGCGGCGCGCTGGGTTCGCTGTTCGCGCAGCTCTTCCACCTGAGTTCGGCGGAACGCAAGACGCTCCTCGTCACCGGCGCGGCGGCGGGCATGACCGCCGTTTTCGGCACCCCCATCGCCGCCGTGCTGCTGGCGGTCGAATTGCTGCTGTTCGAATGGAAGCCGCGCAGCTTCGTGCCGGTGGCGATCGGCGCCGTCGCGGCCATGATCTGCCGGCCTTATCTCATCGGCGTGGGACCGCTCTTTCCTTACGCCGGTATCCCGCTGCTGCCCTGGTGGGGCCTGGGGCTTTGCGCCCTGGCCGGAATCGTGGCCGGCCTGCAATCGGCGCTGATGACGGTCTGCCTCTATGCCGTCGAAGACCTGTTCCGCAAGCTGCCGATCCACTGGATGTGGTGGCCGGCGCTGGGTGGCGTGGTGGTGGGCATCGGCGGCTGGCTCAATCCCGATGTGCTGGGCGTGGGCTACAACATGATCCGCGCGCTTCTGGCGGGCACCATTCCGCTGCACGACGTCACCGCGCTGCTGTTCGGCAAGATGACGGTCTGGATCGTGGCGCTGTCGTCGGGCACCTCGGGCGGCGTGCTGGCGCCGCTGCTCATCATGGGCGGCGCCCTGGGCTCGCTGGAAAGCCATATCCTGCCCTTCGGCGATGCCGGCTTCTGGGCGCTGATCGGCATGGCGGCGATCCTGGGCGGCACCATGCGGGCGCCGCTGACGGCCACCTTCTTCGCCGTCGAACTGAGCGGCAACACCCATATCATGCTGCCGCTGCTGACCGCTTCGGTTGCGGCCTTCGCCCTGACGGTGCTGGTCATGAAGCGCTCCATCCTCACCGAGCGCATCGCCCGGCGCGGCCTGCACCTGACGCGGGAATACGGTATCGATCCGTTCCTGGACACGCGGGTGCGCGACATCATGAGTCAGCCGGTGCAGACATTGCCTGCCACCATGCCGATCGCCGACGCCGTGGCGTTCTTCACCTCTCCCGAGGGGCCGGCCCGCTACAAGAGCTATCCGGTGGTGGACGAAAAGGGCAAGCCGGTCTGGATGGTGTCGCGCGCCGCCATCCTGCGCTGGAGCCGCGAAGGCTGGGCGCCGGGCGCCACCCTGCTGGACTGCGCCGACGATGTGATGCTCGGTTACGCGGACGAACTGGTGGGGCAGCTCGCCGACCGCATGGCAGTCGCGGATGTGGGCCGGGTTCCGATCATCGAGCGCCAGAGCGGCCAGATGGTCGGCCTGGTGGCGCGGCGCGATCTGTTGCGGGTGCGCACGCGGGTGCGGGTGGAAGAACAGCACCGCTCCAAGATGTTGCACGTCCGCAAATAGGGCATCGGGCGGTTCAGCGCGGCCGCTGCATCATCCGCAGGAAGGCGCCCAGGCGGGGCGGCTGGCCGGTGCTGAGCAGGCTGGCGGTGAAGACCCGTCCCAGCAGCAGCAGTTCCAGCGCCACGAACAGGGTCAGCAGCACGCCGGTGGCGGCGATCTCGGCTGGCGGCACGCCGGTGCCAAGCCGCGCCAGCATGGCGAACGGCGTATAGAGCGGAATCCACGACATCGCCCGCGGCAGCCAGCTGTCGGGATTCTGCAGCGAGGCGCTCACCATCAGCATTACCGGCAGCAGCACGGCCATGCTGACGGGCATCAGGTAAGCCTGCGCGTCCTGGATCGAATTGGAGAGCGAGCCGATGGCGAGATAGGCCATGGCGAGGATCAGATAGCCGCAGAAGAAATAGAAGATCATCAGCGCGATCGTCCATGGCTGGTTCAACGCCGCCAGCGACGGCCGCAGGATGTCGGCCACGAACCCCTGCATGGCGAAGGCGGCGAGCAAGGCGCATCCTATCCAGGCCGCCAGCACGGTGAGGCCCACCGCGCCCAGCCCGATCAGCTTGCCCAGCAGCAGCTCGCGCGGTTCGATGCAGGCCAATACCGCCTCCAGCAGGCGGTTGGAGCGTTCCTCGATGATTCCCTGCAGCATCATGCCGCCGGTAATCAGCGCCGAGGTCAGCAGCAGATAGACCAGGGCCAGCGGCACGGCGGAACGCACCGCCATCTGGGCGCGGTCCCTGCCCGGCGGCGGCGCCGCCACCGTTAGCGGCGCCTGCGCCGCCTCGATGCGAGCGATGGCGGCGGCATCGAGGCCGCTGGCCTGCAGCAGGGTCTGCCGCAACAGGCGCGTGCGTTCGTCCCGGATGGCGCCGATCAACCCGTTATTGGCACGGCCGTTGGTCCAGACCCGCGCGGCGCCCCGGGCGGGAAAATAGACCGCCACCGCCAGCGGGCGCTTTCCGGCCGGGGTCGCGATATCGCCGCCAAGATACGGCGCCACCGCGCGGCCGAACGCTTCGGCGCCGCGGTCTGCCGGTACGCCCAGGGGCAGGGGAACACGTAAGTAGGGCCGGGACGGCGGCTTGAACGCGGGCGTGCCGGCCGCCAGGTCCCGCAACACCTGGCGCTGATAATCCCGTTCCAGGCGCTGTTCGATGCGGGCCGCGATGCCGGTGCCGCCATCGGCCATGACATAGGCGACGCTGGAAGGCGCGCGCAGCAGCGAGGTCGCCAGCGCCATCAGTCCCAGCATCAAGGGCACGATCAGCAGCGTGATCTTGAAAGCGCGGGTGGCTACCACCTGGCGATAGTCGCGCCGGGCCACCAGCAGGATGCGGCTCATGGCGCCCCTCCGACCATGTGCAGGAAGACATCGTGCAGGCTGGGCTTGTGCAGATCGAAGCCGCGCAGGGCAAAGCCGTTCTCGGTGCAGTATTGCAGCAGGGCGCCGGGCTCGCGCCCCGTCTCCAGTGTCACCTCCCATTGCCGCCAGCCACTTTCCATCGCACCGATGGCGACGGCACACGCCACGCCGGGAAGCGCGGACGGATCGGCGCGCGCCGTCAGCAGCAGCCGCGCCGGCAGCCGGGCGCGGGCCTCG
>DATJEA010000258.1:0-2713 GCA_035497095.1 Acetobacteraceae bacterium
TTTCTCTTCTTCATTTTCACCACAAAAGGTGAAAAGATACCAGCCATGACCCTGCAGCTCACCGCCCGCCAATCCAACATCCTGGATTTCATCCGCGACCGCCTCGACCACACCGGCCAGGCGCCCACGCTGGAGGAGATCGGCCAGGCGATGGGCTTGCCCAACGTCAGCGCGGTGCTGAAACACGTGCGCTCGCTGGAGGCGAAGGGGCGGCTGCTGATCGAGCCGAACCGCTCCCGCGGCATCCGCCTGGTGACCTCGGCCGACCCGCTGGACGCAGACACGATGGAGCTGCCATTGGTCGGCCGCATCGCCGCCGGCGAGCCACTGTTTTCCGACGCACGGGTGGAGCGCACGCTGCGCGTCTCCAGTTGGCTGTTCCGGCTGAAGCCCGATTACCTGGTGCGCGTGGTGGGCGACTCGATGCGCGACGAGGGCATCCTCGACCAGGACATCGTGGGCGTGCACGCCACGCCGGTGGCGCGCCATGGCCAGGTGGTGGCCGCAAGGGTGGGCGGCGACCGTTTCACCATCAAGCGGCTGTACTGGCAGGGCGACGTGATCCGGCTGTTGCCGAACAGCCCGGGCTACCAGCCGATCGACCCCGACCCCACCGAGGATTTCGCCATCGAAGGTCTGTTCGCGGGCCTGTTGAGGGGCAGCTGATGGGCGCCGTAGTGGCCTTGTCCACGCTGCTGGATGCCCAGCAGGTCTGGCGCGGGCGGGCGGCGCCGATTCCAGCGGGCGAGCAACCCACCGGCTGGGCCGAACTCGATGCCGCGCTGCCGGCCGGCGGCTGGCCGGCGGCATCGTTGTCGGAGATCCTGCTGCCGGCCGATGGCGTGGGCGAATTGCGGCTGGTGCTGCCGACCCTGGCGCGGCTTACCCAGGGCGGGCGCACGGTGGTAATCGTGGCGCCGCCGTACCTGCCGTGCGTGGCCGGCTGGCAGCAGCAGGGCGTAGACATGCGCCGGGTGGACATCGTCACCGCCGGCGACAACGACGTGGCCTGGGCAATGGAGCAATGCCTGCGTTCGGGCAGCTGCGCCGCGGTGCTGGCGTGGCCGCGCCAGGCCGACGACCGCACGCTGCGGCGGCTGCAGGTGGCGGCCGATCACGGCCAGGCGCTGGCGTTCGCCTTCCGCGATCGCAAGCACCTGGCGCAGGCCTCGCCGGCCGCGCTACGGCTGGAGTTGGAAGCCGTACCCCGCGCCCAGGTGTGGGTGCGCAAATGCCGTGGCGGATCGGTGCCGGCGCAGCCGGTGCCGCTCGGCCGCGCGCTGCATTGATGGCCGGCCGTCATGTTGTGGGCCTGCATTGTGCTGCCGCACCTGGCGCTGGACGGCGTCCTTCGGCGTCGAGCCGACGCCGGGCCGCTGGTGCTGGTGAATGGGCCCGTCAACGCGCGCAGCATCGTTTCCGCCAATCGCGAGGCACGTGAGGCCGGCCTGCACGTGGGCCAGCGGCTAAGCGCCGCGCAGGCACTTCTGACTCGCTTCGATGCCTTGCCGTACGACCGCGAGGCGGTGGATCGCTGGCACCGTTTCCTGGCTGCCGTGGCGTACCGCTACAGCTCCGAGGTGAGTCTGCTGCCGCATGCAATCGTGCTGGAGGTGAGCCGCAGCATGGGCTTGTTCGGCCCCTGGCCGCGGCTGGAGGCGATGCTGCGCGCGGACCTCGCCGCGCTGGGTTTTCGCCACCGCATCACCGCCGCGCCCACGCCGCATGCCGCCCATGTACTGGCTGGCGTCAGCGATGGCCAGGCGGTGCTGTCGCCCGATACCTTGCGCCGCGCGCTGCAAGGCGTGCCGATTGGCAAGAGCCGTTTGCCGGCGGCGGCGACGGAAGCCTTGCCCGGCATGGGCATCCGCACACTGGGTCAGTTGCTGGGCCTGCCGCGCGATGGCCTGCGCCGCCGCTTTGGCGCCGAGCTGCTGGCGGCGCTGGACCGGCTCACCGGCGACTTGCCCGCCGGGCTCGATGCCTACCGTCCGCCCGACGTGTTCGACCTGCGCATCGAGCTGATGCACGAGGTGGAAAACATCGCCTCGCTGGTTTTCCCGCTACGCCGCATCACCGGCGATCTGGCCGCCTATCTGGCGGGCCGCGATGGCGGCGTGCAGCGGTTCGTGCTGCGGCTGGAGCATCGCGACAACAGAGTCACCGAGGTGCCGGTAGGCCTGCTCACACCCGAGCGCGAGCCCGGCATGTTGTTCGAACTGGCGCGCGGCCGGCTGGATCAGGTGCAGTTGCCCCAGCCGGTGCTGGCGATGCGGCTCATCGCGCGCGAGCTGCCGCCATTCGTGCCGGGCGGCCGCGACCTGTTCGACGACCGCCCCGCCAACGCGGTGCCGATCGAGCAACTGCGCGAGCGCCTGCGCGCGCGGCTGGGCGATCGCGCTGTGCATCAACTGGACAGCACCACCGACCCGCGGCCCGAGCGGGCGCAAGCCGTTGCTTGTGGGCGCGGCTTCAACCGCGATGCTTTTGCTTTTACGAATCCCAAATCCCCAATCCCAAATCCCGGCTCAAAAGCATCGCGGCTGAAGCCGCTCCCACAGAGCGACGGGCCACGCCCCACCTGGCTGCTCGATCGCCCCATCCCCTTGCGCGGCACCGCGCCGCGCATCCTTTCCGGCCCCGAGCGGCTGGAAACCGGCTGGTGGGATGGCGGCGAGGTGTGCCGCGATTACTACGTGGTGGAGACGTCGCT
>DATJEA010000259.1:0-3725 GCA_035497095.1 Acetobacteraceae bacterium
TCGCGGGCGGCCGGGATCAGCTCGCCGGTCAGCAGCATCTCCATCGCCTGTTTGCGCGGCACGTTGCGGCTGAGGGCGACCATCGGGGTGGAGCAGAACAGGCCGATATTGACACCGGGGGTGGCGAAGCGGGCGGTTTCGGCGGCCACCGCGAGGTCGCAACTGGCGACCAGTTGGCAGCCGGCGGCGGTGGCGACGCCGTGCACGCGGGCGATCACCGGCTTGGGCAGCCGGACGATGCGCTGCATCAGCGCCGAGCATTGCGCGAACAGCGCGGCATAGGCCTCGGCGCCGGGGTTGGCACGGATTTCGCGCAGATCGTGGCCGGCGCAGAAGGCGGGGCCGCTGCCGGCGAGCACGACGGCGCGGATGGCCGGCTCTTGGCCGATCTGCACCAGGGCGGCGTCGAGGGCGGCCATCAGGGCGATGCTCAGCGCGTTGCGCGCCTGCGGGCGGTTGAGCGTGAGCCAGGCGATGGCGCCCCCGCTTGCACAGGGACGGTCCTCGCGCAGCAGCACTTCGGTGTCGGGTCGGGTCTGGACGGTCATGGCGTTCCTCCGCGGCGGCAGTTTCCGCCTTTCCGGGCGCGGTTCCAAGTGTGTGCTGCATCCGGTGGGCCGGCTGTGGTAGAACTGGCGGCTTGAAGGGAGGACCACCGATGATCTTCCGTCAGTTGTTCGACAGCGTGTCCTCGACCTACAGCTATCTGCTGGCCAGCCGGCTTGGCGGCGAGGCGCTGATCATCGACCCGGTGCTGGAGCGGACCGAGCGCTATCTGCAATTGATCCGCGAGTTGGACCTGAAGCTGGTGAAGGCGGTGGACACGCATCTGCATGCCGACCACGTCACCGCGCTGGGGGCGCTGCGCGATCTGACCTCCTGCATCACGGTGATGGGCGAGCAGAGCGGGGTGGACTGCGTGTCGATGCGGGTGGCCGATGGCGAGCGGCTGACCATCGAAGGGGTGAGCCTGGAGGCGATCTATACTCCCGGTCATACCGATGACAGCTACAGCTTCGTGCTGGCCGACCGGGTGTTCACCGGCGACACGCTGCTGATCCGCGGCACCGGGCGGACGGATTTCCAGAATGGCGACCCGCGGATGCAGTACGATTCGATCTTCAACCGGCTGCTGAAGCTGCCGGATGAGACGCTGGTGTTTCCGGCGCATGACTACAAGGGCGATACCGTCAGCACGATCGCCGAGGAGCGGGCATGGAACCCGCGGTTGCAGGTGACGTCGGTGGAGGAATACGTCACGCTGATGAACGGGCTGAACCTGCCGAACCCGAAGATGATGGATGTGGCGGTGCCGGCCAATATGCGCCAGGGGCTGGCGCAGGAGGCGATCGCGGCGCGCGGCTGGGCGCTGACGCCGGCGCAGTGGATGGCGGCGGAGGCGGCGGAGGCGCTGCTGATCGATCTGCGCGAACCGGGCGAACGGGCCCGCCACGGGGTGATCGCCGGCAGCCTGCATGTTCCGTACCCGAGCCTGCCGGAGAACCTGGCGCGCGGCGGGGTGTTGCGCGGGTTGGCCGAGGCCAGCGGCAAGACGCTGGTGTTCTACTGCGCGTTCGGTGAGCGCTCGGCGATGGCGGTGCGGGCGGCGCAGGATGCCGGGCTGGCCACCGCGCGGCATCTGGCCGGCGGGATGAGCGCCTGGAAGCAGGCCGGCGGGGCGGTGCAGCGCGAGGCGGCTGACCCGCAGCCGGCCGGCTGAGGCGCCGGTTCGGCTGCGATGGGCTGCCCGGCAGGGTTCAGCGGTGCTTGGCCTGCCAGGCGGTCATGAAAGCGATCTCCTTCTGTTGCGCCGCGATGATGTCTTCGGCGAGTTGGCGCAATTCGGGGTCATGGCCGTAGCGCAGTTCCACCTCGGCCATGGCGACCGCGCCCTGGTGATGCGGCAGCATGCCGGCGACAAAATCGCGGTCGGCGTCGCCGGTATAGGCGATGTCCATGCCGTGCATCATGCGCTCCATCGCGGCACGATAGGCGGTGGTTGACGGGCTGGCCGCCGCGCCGCCCTGCTGCATGCTCGGTTGCTGCATTCCGCCATGTTGCATGGCGGGTTTGGCGCCGGTCTGCGCCCAGGCCAGGCCGGTGCCGGCGGCAATGGCCAGGGCCAGCATGGCGGCCGCTCGCAACGCGCTCATGCGGCGCGCAGTTCTGGCGAGAAGCCGGTATCCTCGATCGCCGCCAGCAGCGCCGCGTCGGCCAGCGTGGCGGTGACGCGCAGTTCATGGGCGTCGAGGTTGGCCAGCACGGTGGCGGTCGGGTCGGCGCGCTTCACCGCGGTGGTGATCGACGCGACGCAGTCGCCGCAGGTCATGTCGGGGACGTGGAAGAGGGTCATCGCAACGCTCCTGTTGAACTCGGACATGGAACATGCAGCTTCTCATCATGGCAAGGTTATGGGATCTGGCCGTGCATTGCCACGGCGACCAGCGGCCGGATTGCCCGATTCTCGACGGGTTGGCGGATTCGCCACGGCACGAGACCCCCTGCCCGGCCGGTCAGATGCCATAAAAGCGGCAGGCGGCGGCGCCGAGGATGGCGTCATGCGTCGCGGCGGGCAGCAGCGCCAGGGTGGCGGCGCGCCAGGCGCGGTAGCCGCCGGCGAGGTCCACCACCGGCCAGTCGCTGCCCCACATTAGCCGCTCTGGGCCGAAGCAGGCGAGCAGGTGCTCGACGTAGGGGCGCAGGTCGCCGGCGGTCCAGTCGGACGCCGCCTCGGTGACCAGGCCGGAGAGCTTGCAGCACCAGGCGGTTTCGGCGGCGAGGCGGGCCATCCGCTCGGCCCAGGGCTGGTAGGCTCGCGCGGCGATCGCCGGCTTGGCGGCGTGGTCGATCACCACCGGCAGGGTTGGGTGGCGGCGCGCGAATTCGGGCAGGAATTCCAGGTGGCGGGGCTGCACCAAGGCGTCGAACCGCAAGCCGGCCTCGGTCATGGCGGTGAGTGCCGGCTGCAACTCGGCGCCGAGCATCCAGGCGGGGTCGGCGATATCCTGCAGCATCGGGCGCAGGCCGACCAGCAGCGGATCGGCGGCCAGGGCGGCGATGTGGCGCGGTGCGAACGGGCTGGCGAGATCGGTCCAGCCGACCACGCCGCGCACCAGGCCCGCGGAGGCACGGGCGGTTTGCAGCAGGAAGCGGGTCTCGGCGTCGGTGGCGGCGGCCTGCACCAGGATGGTGGCAGTGATGTCGCCGAGCAGCGGGCGCAAATCGTCCAACCCGTAGTCGCGATGGATCGGCAGGTCGGTGGTCAGCCAGTCATAGTCGCCACGCGCGATCCGCCAGACATGGTGATGGGCGTCGACGCGGATCATGGCGTCGGCGCCGCGTTGAGAACGCTGCTATCGAGGTTTGCCATGATCGAACGTCACCTTTTGTCGTTCGGGGATGGATGCGGATTCAGCGCGCTCTGGGCGCAGTATCTGCAGCGCAGAGATAACTGAGGAAGCCACCCGGATGACGGACCGCGAGCCACTCAGTCCCATCCGGCGCGCGCACGCCGCACTGCGCGACACTGCGGGTCGCAGCACCTGTGCCGTATGCAAAGTTCCTGTGATCGACCAAACTGGCCGACGGCAGCCAGTAAGCTTGGGCGCGATTGACCCCCGCAGCCAAGCCGAAGCGCTGGAACCCTCCAGTGATGACGAAGCCATGCAGAACCGTAATGCTTACCCACACGCCCCTGGCGATGAGGTCAGCGAGGGTCTCGGTTG
>DATJEA010000260.1:0-4783 GCA_035497095.1 Acetobacteraceae bacterium
CGCGCTTTTTTGAGAAAAAGCGCGCAAAAAACTTTATTCGCCCTCCACCCGTTGTGAGGTGGAGATGCCTGGCTCTCCACGGATTCAGTGTTGCAAGGCGAATGAAAAAGCTTTTTTGTTTTCAAACAAAGAAGACTTCCTTACTTCAACCCCGCGGTAAACACCGCCATCCGCTTCATCGCCTCGCGCAGGCTGTCGGTGTCGGTCGCGTAGCTGATCCGCACATACGGGCTCATGCCGAACCCCTCGCCGCCGACCAGCGCCACATGCCCTTCATCCAGCAGCGCCATGGCAAAATCGCCGTCACTCTCGATCCTGGCGCCCTTCGCCGTGGTGCGGCCGAGGCAGCCGGCGACGTTGGGGTAGACGTAGAACGCGCCCTCCGGCCGGTGGCAGGTGATGCCGGGCATCGCGTTCAGCGCGTCCACCACCAGGTCCCGGCGCTGGCGATAGATCGCCGCCTGCTCGGCCACCTGTTCTTGCGGCCCGTCCAGCGCCGCCACCGCGGCCGCCTGGGTGATGCCGGAGACGCCGGCGGTGGCGTGGCCCTGGATGTTGACCATCGCCTTGATCAGGTCCTTCGGCCCGGCGCCGAAGCCGATCCGCCAGCCGGTCATCGCATAGGTCTTGGAGACGCCGGAGATGGTCAGCGTCCGGTCGCGCAGCTTCGGTTCGATCTGCGCGATGGTGCTGTATTTGAAGTCCGCATACATCAGGTGTTCGTACATGTCGTCGGACATGATCCACACATGCGGATGCTTCAGCATCACATCGGCAATCGCCCGCAATTCTTCCGGCGAGCAGGCCGCCCCGGTCGGGTTGTTGGGGAAGTTCAGCAGCAGCCACTTGGTCTTCGGCGTGATCGCCGCATCCAGATCCTCAGGGCGCAGCTTGAAGCCGTTGTTTTCCGGGCAATTCACCAGCACCGGCTCGCCGCCGCACAGCTTCGTGGTCAGCGGATAGGCGCCCCAATACGGCGCCGGGATCACCACCTCGTCACCGTCATTGACGGTGGCCATCATCGCATCGAAGATAACCTGCTTGCCGCCATTGGCGACCATGATCTGGTCGAGCGCGAAGTCCAGCCCGGTATCGCGCTTGAACTTGCGCTGCACCGCCAGTTTCAGCGCCGGAATGCCGTCCTGCTGGGTGTATTTGGTCTGCCCGGCCAGCGCCGCCTGGTGCGCCGCTTCGATCGCGTGCGGCGGCGAGGCGAAGTCCGGTTCGCCGATGGTGAGAGCGATGACATCATGCCCCTCGGCCCGCAGCGCGCGGGCGCGGTTGGTCATGGCGACGGTCGCGGCAACCTGAACGCGGCTCAGGCGCTGTGAGAGGCCGGGCATGGCAATGTCCTGTTTTTATTGTTTACTTGAGGCCCTGGCAGAAGCGCTGGATGCGGCCGCAGGCCTCCTTCAGGCTCGCGGTGTCGGTGGCGTAGCTGATGCGGAAATGGCCGGGATACATGAACGCGGCGCCATGCACCGCGGCGACCCCTTCCTCATCCAGCAGCGCCAGCACGAAGCTCTCGTCGTCGGTGATCCTGGCGCCGCCCTTGCTGGTCTTGCCGATACAGCCATGCACGCCGGGGAAGACGTAGAACGCGCCTTCCGGCTTGTGGCAGGTAATGCCGGGGGCGGCGTTCAGCATCTCCACCACCAGGTTGCGCCGCTCCTGGTACACCGCGCGCATCTCGCCGATGAAATCCTGCGGCCCGGTCAGCGCCGCCAAAGCAGCGGCCTGGCTGATCGAGCTGGTATTGGAGGTGGACTGGCTTTGCAGCTTGTCCATTGCCTTGATCAGCGCCACCGGCGCGCCGGCGAAGCCGATCCGCCAACCGGTCATCGCATAGGCCTTCGAGCAGCCGTTCATGGTCACCGTGCGGTCGCGCAGCTTCGGTTCCACCTGCAGGATGGTGGCGGGCTTGAAGCCGTCATAGGCTAGCTTGTCGTAAATATCGTCGGTGAAGATCCATACATCCGGATGGCGCAGCAGAACATCGCAGATCGCCCGCAGCTCTTTGGCCGAATAGGCGGCGCCGGTCGGGTTGCACGGGTTGTTCAGCACGAACCATTTGGTCTTCGGCGTGATTGCCGCTTCCAGATCCTCGGCGCGCAGCTTGAAGCCGTTATTCTGGCCGCACGGCACCAAGACCGGCTTGCCGTCGGCCAGGGTCACGATGTCGGGGTAGCTCACCCAGCACGGCGTCGGGATGATGGCCTCGTCGCCGGCGTTCATGGTGGCGACCATGGCGTTGAAGATCACCTGCTTGCCGCCAGTGGAGATGATGATCTCCTCCGGTTTGTAGTCGAGCCCGCTATCGGCCTTGAAACGAGCCGCCACCGCGGCGCGCAACGGCTTGGTGCCGGCAACATCGGTGTATTTGGTCTCGCCGTTCTGGATCGCCGCGATCGCCGCATCCTTGATGAATTGCGGCGTGTCGAAATCGGGTTCTCCGGCCGACAGGCTGATGACATCGCGGCCGGCGGCTTGGAGTGCGCGCGCCTTGCTGGATATCGCGATGGTCATGCTCGGGTTGATACGGTCGAGACGTTCGGCGGTAAGGTGCATGGAGGTCCCACGGGTCTGGATCAAGGCCGGCACCCTATCGCCCCCCCTCGCCAGGGGCAACCGATGGCCTGCGCTGGCCGGATGCATTGGTCTGTTTCGGCGCAAAACTGGCCGGATCCCGGTAAAAACCGCGTCGGCGCCGGGGGGCGAGCGGGGCGGTTTCAGTGCCGGCCGGGAGGCCATGCATTCGAATGCGGAAAAAACCCGGCCATCGCCCGAATTTCGGCCGGCGAGTGACCGGTCTGGCGCAGGTCGCGCAATGTTGCGGCGCGATCGCGCTTGGCCAGGCGGCGGCCGTTGCGGTCGGTCAGCAGTTTGTGGTGGGAGTAGGCGGGTTCGGGGTAGCCGAGCAGGGTTTGCAGCAGGCGGTGCAGGTCGGTGGCCGGTTGCAGGTCGATGCCGCGGGTGACCAGGGTGACGCCTTGCAGCGCGTCGTCGTGGGTGACGCAGAGGTGGTAGCTGGCCGGGATGTCCTTGCGGGCCAGCACCACGTCGCCGAAGCGGGCGGGGTCGCACTGGATGATGCCTTGATTTAATTCGTGGTAGGTGAGTCCAGGCACCACGGCTCGGGCTATGTCCAGCCGCCAGGCGTGCGGCTCGCCGGCGGCGATGCGGGCGCCGCGCTCGTGCTCGGACAGGTGGCGGCAGGTGCCGGGGTAGAGCGGACCGTCCGGGCCGTGCGGGGCGGAGAGGTGCTGCTTGATGTCGGCGCGGGTGCAGAAGCAGGGGTAGAGCAGGCCGCGCGCCGCCAGGCTGTCGAGTGCGGCGCGGTATTCCGGCAGGTGCTGTGACTGAATACGAACGGGGCCGTCCCAGTCCAGACCCAGCCAGGTGAGGTCGTCCAGGATCGCTTCGGTGTAGTCCGGGCGGCAGCGTGTGGCGTCAATGTCTTCAATTCGCAGCAAAAACCGCCCACCGGCCGAGCGCGCGGCGTGCCAGGCGGTGAGCGCCGCGTGGGCGTGGCCGAGATGCAGGAAGCCGGTCGGGCTGGGGGCGAAGCGGGTCGTCGGCGACATGTTATGTTATACAATCATCTGCGAGCGAAGGAGCGACAGGTATGAACGAACTCGACGGACCGCGCTGGGGACCGCGCGAAGGTGCTGCGCGCGAACTGGTGGTGCTGGTGCATGGGCTGGGGGCGGACGGGCATGACCTGATCGATCTCGCGCCATACTGGGGCAAGACGCTGCCGCATGCCGCGTTCGCCGCGCCGGACGGGCCGGAGCCGTGCGACATGGGGCCGACCGGGCGGCAATGGTTCAGCCTGTCGGAGCGGACCTCGGCGAAGATGCTGGCGGGCGTGGCGGCGGCGGCTGAGGCGCTGGGCAGGTTTGTCGATGCCGAACTGGCGCGACTCGGCCTGGCCCCGGACGCCTATGCGCTGATGGGGTTCAGTCAGGGGGCGATGACGGTGCTGCATCTGGGTTTGCGCCGGGCGGTGCCGCCGCGCGCGGTGCTGGCGTTTTCCGGCCGGCTGATCGACCCCGAGGTGCCCGCGGGCCCTTATCCGCCGGTGCTGCTGGTGCATGGGCATGTCGACTCGGTGGTGCCGGTCTCCGGCTCGCTGCAGGCCGCCGCGGCGCTGGAGACTGCCGGGGTTGAGGTGCAGACGCTGTATCCGCCGCTGCTCGATCATGGCATTGACGATGCAGGGCTTTCCGCCGGGGCGCTGTTTTTGCAGCGGGCATTTTCTCGCATTGAGAGTTGAGCGGACCGCTTGCGGGGGTTGTGATGCAGTGCAATATTTAGCGCCGGTTCTTCGACGACATACAGCCTCTGGCGGTCGTGGCGATGAAAGGCCCCCAGGTGTTGCGTGCTGCACGCAAGGGGATGGGTATTGCCTGACGGCGGCCAACATTTTCCGGCCCTGGTGCTGAACGCGGATTTCCGTCCGCTGTCGTATTTTCCGCTTTCGGTCTGGTGCTGGCAGGATGCGGTGAAGGCGGTGTTCCAGGACCGGGTCTCGGTGCTGAACGAATACGACACCGAGGTGCACTCGCCGTCGCTGACCATGCGGCTGCCGAGCGTGATCGCGCTGAAGGATTTCGTGCCGCCTTCGCGCAAGCCGGCCTTCACCCGGTTCAACGTGTTCCTGCGCGACAGCTTCGCCTGCCAGTATTGCGGCCACCGCCAGCCGGCGCCGGATCTCACCTTCGACCACGTGATCCCGCGCTGCCGGGGCGGGCGCACCACCTGGGAAAACGTGGTGACCGCC